>SXIZ01000034.1 GCA_005779525.1 Methylococcaceae bacterium | reverse complement strand
TATTGGACGGTTACATTTCTTATCCCGAACTCAGGTTATTTAATAATGGCAGAACCCAGCAAAGCGATGAAGATGGTCGTTATAGTATTAAGCTAGAAAGTGGTAACTACGGTATTAGTGTGGGGTATCAAGGCTATAAAAGTGATAGTCAATCTGTAGAATTACAGACTAACGAAACCCGTATTATTAATTTTAATCTAACGCCTGCAGAAGGATGCGGTAATGTGCGACCCGCTAGTTCAAAACAAGCCATTATTGTCTCTGGTACGGGACCCAAATTACCAACAGGTGATAACCATATTTGGGAATCGACACAAGCCTTAGCTGATCGAGCCTATACTGCTTTACGTTTACAAGGTTTTAAGCGCGAAGAAATTTACTATTTAACAGCTGATCCGCAACTCACTGCGCGTGATGCAGATGGTGATGGCACTAACGATATTAATGGTGCAGCGAATTTGGCTAATCTGCAACAAGCCTTAACTCAATGGACTAAACCCGTTGAACAAGCGGTAGTGTATTTAATTGGTCATGGTGGTGTTGATACTTACCAGTTAAATCGTGAGAGCCAGCTTAGTCCCAAACAATTAAAAATCTGGCTGGATAGCCTGCAAGCAAAATTAATTAAAGATCAACGCGGCCAGCTAGGGAAACTTTCTGTAATTATTGATGCTTGTAAGTCAGGGAGCTTTGTTGCACCGTTAGCTTCCAGTAATCGTTATCTTATCGCGAGTACTCAGCCCGATCTGGATGCCATTATTTCTAACAAAGATGGCTCGAATTCCTTTTCTTATCACTTCTGGGGGCAAATAGGCTTTAAAGATGGGTGGCTAAGTACAGCATTCCAACAGGCACGCCAATCCATGAGTAGTGAACTCGTCGACCGAGGCAGAACCCAAAAAGCTATGTTAGATGCTAACGGGAGTGGCGACGACACCACTGAGGCCGATTATACTGCCATCGGTAATTACTGCTATGGCAATTGCACATCACATGCATCAGTTCCCATAGCAATCGAGAGTGTTAGCCCATTAGATAACCTCAACGACAGTTTTACCAGCACACTTAAGGTCAGAGGAAGTAAAGATATAGCGAAAGCCTGGGTCAGTATTCAGCGCCCTGACTATCACTTTCCAACGGATGGCACGGCAATTAATACGCTGCTAACCGTAAATTTAAACTGTGATGGCCGTACTACCTGTCAGGCAAACTACAACAACTTTAACCTGAACGATAACTATCAAGTCACATTCAACGTCATTGACAAAGATGGCAATACGGCAGTGCCCTATACCGCGACGCTTTATCAGAGTGGAATCCCCGCAAGTAATGAAAAGAAAGCCGCCCCAGCAATCTATGAATCTACCACTGGCGTCTTAACTTTGAAGGATGTCATTGTCGATGGAAAGCATTACTATGTAGAGTTACAAGATCAAGGCGGCTATCGGTTCAGCGTAGGGAATCTTTATCAACTCACTGAAGCAGCAAATGAAGCACCAGCAAGCTTTGATGGCAGTAAAGTGACTATACCAAGTTTGTATACCTTGGGTCAGTACTATGTGGTGGATTTGTTATTGAATGGCTCGGTGTTTACGGTAAGCAATACTAGGTTAGCGAGGTAATTACGAAAGCGGCTCAGCAGATCAACCCAGATAGCCATCCTGTAGCGAGGCTTGTGCACAAAGAGTATTTCTGAAAAAGAAATCAAAAACTATGCTTTTAAAGCTAAGCAGAAGTCTTTAAGGTGAGGTATTTCCCTTATTGGACGCAGTTGCATTTCTAATACTAAACTCAGGTTAACGCACACAGCGAACAAACTGCGGGCTTTGAGTTAGCGCATCGAAGATTGCACCCGTTGCAAAATTCACATGCCATGCGACGGCGCGTTTTTCTTGTAAGGGCTTAGGTGCCGTTAGCGAACGATCACTACTCCAATAAGCGGCAGGCTGGGTATCAGGGAAAAACTGCTGATCTATCTTGAGCCCAGGCTGCTGAACTTCTAGCAAACTATTTAATTCCATCACACTCGGTAAACGCCATCCTCCAGCGTCTAGAGCGCTTGCTGCGCAGGCGGCCTGCGCCTCTTCAAAGCTTAAAGCCGTCGCTCCATTACAGTGCTGATTTTGAAGATTCGCGCCTACCGAACAACGCATCCAGGCGATTTTATTGTGCTGATCCCAAACGATTTGGTCATTAAATGTGAGTTGAAAACGATCTTGCTTCGGCGCAGGGGCAAAATCACCCGCCTGACGAGGGAAATCCGCTTGCCCACAAGGAATAATGTGTAGCATGTCGTAACATGGTAGCTTAGTTTCTGCAGCAACCAGCACGCTAGACAAGCAGCTTAAGCCCAGCATCAGCCAGAGCGTTATACAGACCTTCAATCGGAGTTTGCGACACATAGCACTAAGCCATCAAGTTCTTTGTAATTGGTATAAACCCAACGTAATTCAGGAATTAAATACCACGCTAATTCTGGATGCTCAACATCCGTAGTCGAGGTCCAATATAAATTAACGATATGCAAGCGCTTTTGCCCATAGCGTGCGTAATAATGCATTAACTCATCACGTGTTGGGAGTCGCCAAACTTTATCTGCCGATAATGCCGCACAATATAACAAGGCTTTTTGCCAAGACAAGGCTAAGACACTTCCCTGGCAAGTTCGGCCGGTATATTCCATCCCAGCTTCGCAGTGTTGCCAGTATTGCTGCAATGCCGGGTCGTAGACAAACGCCTCCCGTTTTGCATCCGCTACGAGACTACAGATGATGCCACTCAGGACGACTAAGCCCGTGATTTTATGCATCGCACAAATCCCTGGATAATTTTTTTATTAGGATAACTAAAGCCACTAAACATGGAAACGTAATACGCTTTATCAGGCTCATCCACACTGGTGGTCGCACTCCAGTAGACATTGTTCTTAGTTACGCTACGCAAAGCCTCAGGCACGGCAGGCGTACGTTGTTGCCAATCAACGAGAGCAAGCAGCTCCTCCCGGGTGGGTAATCGCCAGTCTTGCCCCCCATTTAATTGCGCACAATACTGTAGGGCTTGTTGCCAATCGTATAAACCTGCGACCCCATAACAATGCTCCTGTAGCTGCGACATACCTGCAGAACAGGATTGCCAGGTCAACTGCGTTCTAGGATCGACAAAAACCACAGGCGCACTCAGCGGTGACGGGAATTGCTTACCAACCACTAAAAGCCCAACCAACCCTAATCCAAGCAGCAGCTGTCGATACTTTAAGCGCCTGCCGATTGCATCGTAGAATTGCATTAGGAGCGTCTTGAATGGCACTGCCTAACTGACCTTATAGCGCTTAAGTATTCTGAATAACGATATTCGGAAACTTTCTACTGTAATCTTTACCTCGTAACGCCAATTTTGCGGCAAGCTTGCGGGCGATACTGCGATAAATCGCTGCCGCCTGTCCATCGGCATCGGCAACGACTGTGGGTCGGCCTGCATCAGCATTTTTACGAATATTGATATCTAAGGGCAAGGCCCCTAATAATTCGACATTATTTTTTTCTGCCATCGCACTACCGCCACCTTCACCAAAAATGGCCTCGGCATGTCCACAATTGCTGCAGATGTGGATACTCATATTTTCAATAATGCCCAATACCGGAATATTGACTTTTTCAAACATCCCTAAACCGCGCTGCGCATCGATTAAGGCGATATCCTGCGGCGTAGTCACAATCACCGCGGCGCTCACGGGTATTTGCTGTGCTAAGGTCAACTGAATATCCCCTGTGCCCGGGGGGAGATCGATAATAAGGTAATCGACATCGTCCCAATTGGTGTCTTTCAGTAATTGCTGCAAGGCACTGGTGACCATAGGGCCACGCCATATCATCGCTTGCCCTTGATCGACTAAATAGCCGATGGAATTGGTTTGCACGCCAAAAGAAATTTTGGGCTGCATGGTTTTGTTGTCCTGACTCTCTGGGTAGCCAGATAAGCCCAACATGGTCGGAATACTCGGGCCATAGATGTCCGCATCTAGAATTCCAACGCGCGCACCTTCAGCCACCAAGGCCAGTGCTAAATTCACCGAAGTCGTAGATTTTCCAACCCCACCTTTACCAGAGGCGACCGCGATAATGTTTTTCACATTAGGTAAGGGTTTTAAGCTTTGCTGTACGGCATGCGCCAAAATGTTTACGTTGATCTGTACGTCGATTTCCGTTACCCCGGACAATTCTTTAAGCACAGACTCGACTTGCGCGCGTAATTCGGGTAGATAGGTTTTAGCAGGATAGCCGAGTTCCAAACTGACGCTTACTTTAGTATCTTCAATACTCACCCCTTTAATTGCTTTACCCGCTACTAAATCCACGCCATTATTGGGGTCGATTATCGTCGCTAACAAGGCTTGTACTTCAGCTTTTTGGATTATTGCCATGTTCACTCCATTTGATGAAAATCATGAAACCTAACATGCTCTCTGATCGCTTACACAGGAGCTTAGGTGAAAAATTTTAAATAGCTCGCAGCAGCCAGTATTGTACTCGGAAATGGGCTGTACATTACACAGCTTGCCCCCTTTAACCGCTTCGAAGCTATGCAAATTAGCCCAATTACACTGCGTATTTATGACATAATACAAGGTTTTACGATCTTTATAACCTGTCAACTTGTAGCATCGCATGTTAAATAGAAAAATATTAGTCACCAGTGCCCTTCCCTATGCCAACGGTCCAATTCATTTAGGTCATTTAGTTGAATATATTCAGACAGATATTTGGGTGCGCTTTCAAAAACAACGCGGACACCAATGCTACTATGTGTGCGCCGATGATACCCACGGCACGCCGATTATGTTACGCGCTGACAGTGAAAATATCAGCCCAGAGACATTGATTGCGCGGGTTGCACAAGAGCATTTAGCAGACTTTACTGAATTTAGCGTTGCTTTCGATAATTATCACAGCACGCACTCGGAAGAGAATCGTGAATTTTCCAGCTTGATTTACAAACGCTTACGTGATGCGGGGCATATCAATTCGCGTACCATTACTCAAGCGTATGACCCGATAAAATTGATGTTTTTACCGGATCGCTTTATCAAAGGCGAATGCCCCAAATGTGGCGCGGCCGATCAGTATGGTGATAGCTGTGAAGCGTGCGGTGCAACTTACTCGCCTACGGATTTAAAAAATCCAGTCTCAGCGTTATCGGGCGAAAAACCGATTGCGAAAGATTCGGTACATTACTTTTTTAATTTAGGCAATTTTGCTGACATGTTACAAGCCTGGACAAGCGCAGGCCATTTGCAAGCGGAAGTCTGCAATAAATTAAGTGAGTGGTTAGAGAACGGCTTACAAGAATGGGATATTTCCCGCGATGCCCCCTATTTTGGCTTTGAAATTCCCGATGCTCCCGGCAAGTATTTTTATGTCTGGCTAGACGCTCCCATCGGCTACATGGCGAGCTTTAAAAACTTATGCGACAAACAAGGTTTAGATTTCGATGCTTTTTGGACTAAGGAGAGTGATACGGAGTTGTATCATTTTATTGGCAAAGATATTATCTATTTCCACGCATTATTTTGGCCAGCCATGCTCAGCGGTGCACAGTTCCGTACCCCCAGCGCAATTTTTGCCCACGGTTTTTTAACCGTCAACGGCGAAAAAATGTCCAAGTCTCGAGGAACGTTCATCAAAGCGCGGACCTATTTGGAACACTTAAATCCAGAATATTTACGTTATTATTTTGCCGCCAAACTCAATGCGGGCGTCGATGATATTGATTTAAATTTTGAAGATTTTACGCAACGGGTGAATTCCGATTTAGTGGGCAAAGTGGTCAATATTGCCAGTCGTTGTAGCAGCTTTATTCATAAACGATTTGAAGGTGAATTAGCGGCCACCTGCTCGGAACCGGATTTATTTGCGCAATTCGTAGATGCCAATAGCAAAATTGCCGAATATTATGAAGCTCGTGAATTTGGCAAAGCCATGCGCGAAATTATGGCTTTGGCCGATCAAGCGAATCAGTATATTGATGAGAAAAAACCCTGGGTAATCGCTAAAGAAACAGACCGCGACGCCGAATTACAACAAGTCTGCAGCATGGGCATAAACTTATTCCGCCTATTGGTTGTGTATTTACAGCCTGTGCTTCCGGTGCTGGCTGAGCAAGCGTATCAGTTTTTAAATATTGCACCGCAAGCTTGGCCGCAAGCTACCACCCCCTTACTGCAACATCGCATTAATCCGTTTGCCCCACTGATGACACGGGTTGAAGCTGACAAAATTCAAGCGATTCTAAGTGCCTCGCAATCTGATTTGCAAGCAGCTGCGAGCACGCCACCGCCAGCAGTCAAACACTGCGAAGCAATCGCCCCGACTATTGAATTTGACGACTTTGCCAAAATTGATCTGCGCGTCGCTAAAATCCTTAAGGCGGAGGCCGTAGCGGGCGCCGAAAAATTATTGCAATTAACCGTGGATATTGGCGATGAGACGCGTAATATTTTTGCGGGCATTAAATCAGCTTACGCCCCCGAGGATTTAGAAGGCAAGTTTACCGTAGTGGTTGCCAATTTAGCTCCGCGCAAAATGCGCTTTGGAGTCTCTGAGGGGATGGTTTTGGCCGCAGGCCCAGGCGGTAAGGATATCTGGATAATTGCTCCAGAGCTAGGTGCAACCGCAGGCATGCGCGTCAAATAACGTTGTCCTTATGCACTCAGACACTTTATTGATTGAAGCGATTAATCAGCTTTTACCCCAAACCCAGTGTGGCCAATGTGGCTACGCGGGGTGTAAACCCTATGCAACCGCAATCTCGGAGCAGCAAGCCGACATTAATCAATGCCCACCAGGCGGAGATGAAGGTATTGCACAATTAGCCGCATTTCTGGGGCGCCCAAGCCTCCCATTGAACCCTAAATTTGGGGTGATTAAACCTAAAAGCGTTGCTCGCATTGATGAAGAAACCTGCATAGGCTGTGTAAAATGTATACAAGCGTGCCCGGTAGATGCCATTGTTGGTGCGTCGAAATTGATGCATACAGTGATTGCAGCCGAGTGTACTGGCTGTGAATTATGTATCGCTCCTTGCCCAGTGGATTGCATCAGCATGCATCCGCTTCCCCAGCAACCTTCGTTGTTGCAAAAACAGCAATTAGCTACCCTTGCCAAAAATCGCTATGAATATCGTCTAACACGGTTTGCTCAAGCAGAACAAGCCAAACAAGAACGCGCTAATCGCCAAAAAGCCCTGTTAGCCAAATTAAAACTGAAATAAACACGAGTATAGACGGAGTAATCACATGTCGGAGCAACTATTTAGCGTGCATAGGCAGTTAGCCATGGATAGTATCGCCCTAGGCAGCTTTGAACTTTGCCAGTTACGCCTGATTAATGACTGCCAATATCCGTGGTTTATCCTGATTCCGCAGCGGACAAATATTCAAGAAATTTATCAACTGACCACACAAGATCAGAGTCTACTCATAAAGGAATCGAGTTTTTTGGCAGAGCAACTGGCGCGGCTATTTAAAGCAGATAAGCTGAATATCGCAGCTATCGGAAATGTAGTTCCTCAGCTGCATCTTCATCACGTGGTGCGCTATCAAACAGATATTGCATGGCCTAAGCCCATTTGGGGGCTAAGTAGCATGCAAGCTTACAGTGCAACGCTGCTCGAGCAACGCATAGAGGAAGTCAAGCAGCAGCTTGGCCCAGCGCTTAATCCCCCAGAAAAAACTTCAGACTAATTTAACAAAAACTCGGTAAAAAATACGTCTCTAAAGCCGTCACTATTAGCGTATTTTTCTAACACATTACGAATTTCATCTTTAGTTTTGACCCGCAACGCTTCTCGTTGCTCCATCGTCTGTAGATCAGCAATTGAAAAACCGCTATACAGCATAATCAAGGCGTTCTTGATGGCGGGCATATTTTTTTTAACTTTTTCAATTTCCTTCTCACCCTCAACCATGATTTGTACGTTGGCCATGAGATATTTCTTGGGCTCAACCAAATTTACCGTAAATTTGGGCTTCATCTCAATGTATTCAATAGCGGGACCACTCGACTCCCCACCGCCTTCGTTTGCCCACCCCATTAAGGGCAACATCAATAAGCCAATGCATAATAATTTTCGCATCATAAAAAAATCCACGTGAATGCCTTAAAATACATAGTATAGGCTATATAATGATTTTTTCACTTAAGTACTGACAACAATGAAGAATCCCTTGCCGATGGGTCCGGTAATGCTGGACTTAGAAGGTTTAACCCTCAGTGAAATTGAGATTGAGAAGTTACAACATCCTAATACTGGGGCAGTGATCTTGTTTGCGCGTAATTACGCCGACCCCGAACAAATCACGGAACTCTGCCGCCACGTGCGCAGTGTGCGCAAAGGCCCGCTGTTAATTGCTGTTGATCAAGAAGGCGGCCGCGTCCAACGCTTTCAACATCAATTTACCCGCTTGCCCGCAGCAAATTATTATGCCAATGCCCCAGAATTAACCGAAGCCGCAGGTTGGCTGATGGCCACTGAATTACTGGCAGTTGGCGTTGACTTTAGTTTTGCTCCAGTTTTAGATGTAGATTCGGGTATTTCGAGCGTTATTGGTAATCGTGCATTTGGTGAACGTCCTGAAGAGGTCTGCCAACTCGCCAGCGCCTTCAGCAAAGGGATGCGTAAAGCAGGTATGGCAATCACCGGAAAGCATTTTCCCGGTCACGGCGGCGTAGCGGCAGATTCCCATACTGCATCACCCGAGGATTCGCGCTCTATGACTGAACTTAACCAAAGGGATTTACTCCCCTTTAAACAACTTATTAATGAAGGCTTAGACGCTATTATGCCTGCACATGTCATCTATAGCGCAATTGATCCACATCCTGCAGGTTTTTCTAGTTTTTGGTTAAAAACCATATTACGTGGACAGCTTCAGTTTAAAGGCACGATATTCAGTGACGACTTAAGCATGGAAGGTGCGGCTATTGCTGGTGATTATACTGCACGCGCCAAGCTCGCACAGAGTGCTGGCTGCGATATGCTGTTAGTATGCAATAACCCAAAGGCTGCCGAACAGGTTTTAGAACAATTACCCATCACCACAGACCCAGAACGAACAGCCAGACTATTAAACATGTGTGCTAAGCG
>SXIZ01000033.1 GCA_005779525.1 Methylococcaceae bacterium | reverse complement strand
ATGGGTCGCACCTTAAAGCAGACCTTGCTAATCTTACCGTTGAAATTTCTTATTGGCAGTGTCGCGGGCTATTCGATTCCCAAAAATAACATCGTATTTGTAGATTGGATTCAGGCTTCTTTGACAGCCATAGATATTCATATCGCAAAAACCCCACTCACCCATGGTTTACATCTTTATATTGTCTTGATGTGTAGCCTACTTATTATGGATTATCGGCAGCGGCAGTTACGTTTGACGCCTATATTTTTGGGAATATCGCTTGTCGCAGGCCTTTTGGGGTTAAATATTTTAACCACGCTATTTTCTCTTGCAGCTTCAGCGATTTTTACGATGAGTATCGCAGTCATCATTACCCTGGGGCAACTTTCTGCCAGTGTGATTGCGATTGCGGGTGTGTACGCTGGCGTGATAGCAATTACTTTGGAGAGCGGGGATCTGCTGCAAGGCATAGATGCCAGTTTAATTTTTGCAGGCTTTGCTTGTTATCTGCTCCTAGATACCCGAAGTGGCAAAGTACCTGCGAAATGGTTGCATATTTTAGGCGCTTTACTCAATAGTTGGGGCAGTACGCAATTTGCCTTTGCACGCTTACACAACGTCGATTTTACCCAGGCAGACTTGCAATATGCTCGCTTTAAAGATGCGAATATCCTCGGTTGTCAGTGGCAACACGCTAAAAATGCAAGCTTGGCGATTACCATGGGAACGGTCCTAGCGGAGAGTAAAGTACGTGATTTGATGATCCACGGGCAGCTGCTGGATCAGGATTTTTCACAGATGGACTTACATGGCTTAGATTTTTCTGGGATGGTGCTCATTGGGATCAATTTCTCCAATGCAAATCTTAGCTTGGCGAATTTTACGCGCAGCAATTTAACTCATGCTAATCTGAGTGAATGCAATGCGGTTGGCACCTGTTTTAATGCCGCACAGTTGACCGGAGCCTGTATCAAAAATTGGAACATCGATACCCGAACCCAGTTGGACGCTGTTATCTGTGAATATGTGTATTTAGCAGAGCAGCAACAGCAGCGTGATCCTCCAGAACACAACTATGCAGAAGGCGAATTCTCAAAGCTCTATCAACGCATCGCCGATACTATTGATCTGTTAGTGCATAACCATACCGAACTTGTGGCGTTAAGTACTGCGCTGAAGACTATTTTGGTGCAAGCAGGTAATGAGGACCTCTTTGTACAAGCTATAGAACGCAAACAAGATGCTATCGTCGTGCGTATCAAAACGCCACCTGAACGTGATCGTGACGCAATTTATAAAGCATTAAAGCTCGAACAACAACAAGAATTACTGCGTATCCAACAGCAGCACACCCAGGAATTACTTAGCAAGCAAACGTATTTAGAACAGGCCATGCGTGCCAATCAGGACAAATCAACCTTTATCGCCCACGCGACCCATGATTTACGTAATATTCTTGAACCCATCAATATTTTTCTCGATATAGGTGCGAAAGCTTTGGATAAGGGGGATTTACAGCAAGCTCAGCAGCAGTTAACCCAGGTCACCCAAGCCAATCAGCTCTTAAGTGCGAGTATCAATCAAATGCAAGCGTTGGCGGAATTGGAGTCAGGGTTGTTGGCAGCCAACTATCAAATTATCGATGTCGCTGGTTTACTACGCGAACTCGTAGCCACTTTGCAGCCATTAGCCTCACAACAGCAAGTGCAGTTAAGCTGTTCCGCTAATGGCACGCGGCCTATACTGATTCATAGCGACCCCCATCTACTGCAGCGTATTTTGCTAAATCTTGTGAGCAATGCCATTAAATATGCGGACTCCAGCAAAGCACAGCCAGCCTCCGTCATTTTGGCTGTGCTGGCGACCGCTGAATACCTGCGCATTGATATTTTGGATAATGGCGTAGGGATTGCGCCAGAGTTGCACGCGCAGATATTTAAACCGTTATTCCAAATCAATAATCCCGCGCGGGATCGAAATAAAGGTTCTGGCTTAGGCTTGGCGGTAGTACAGCAGTGTTTACAAATATTACCAGATCATCAATTTCGCTTCCGCTCCAGACCAGGAAAGGGAACGCATATCAGCCTATGGCTGCCAACAGCTAAAACGCATCCTGACTGAAGTAAAACGACGCGGTTAAAACAGCGTTTAATCGACGTTGGCTAATCCTAAGGCTTGCAAACTTGGGACCTGAATACCCAATTGCGTGACCTTGAGCAATAGCTCGGATTTATTGTTCACTGCAAAACGTTCAAAAATTTCCGCGGCATAATTGCGCACCGTACCCTCGGATAACTCCGCGCCATTTTTGCCTCTAAGCTGTTTGGCGATCACCTTGTGCGGATAGGCATGACACAAATAAACAAACACTTCTAATAAACGGCCACGGATGCCAAAGCTTTCTAACGAGGGAGGGGTATAACAGGCGGTATTCGTTGCTTTCTCAGTTACAAAATCCGGTAGAAATAATTTGCCAGCAAACACCGTCGCAAGTGCTTCGCGTAATACCCTGACGTTTTCGGTCGCTTTAGGGATATAGCCAAAGGCGCCCGCCTCCAAACATTGCCAGACCAGCTCATGTGCTAAGCCACCATCTGCGGAAAATCCCGAGAGCACGATCGCCCGCGTTATTAAGCCTTGCTCACTGATAAAATGCAGCACATCTAGCCCAGTTTTTTCCTCGGACAACTTGTAATCTAGCAGCGCAAATTGAATCGTGTTTTGGCTGAGGCAGGCTACTGCTTGTGCATAAGTCGCCGCCTCCAGCACCACGGCTTGTGGGAGCATGTCGTATAGCAAGGCCCGGTAACCTGCTCGCGTTAAGCCTTCATTTTCGAGTAATAAAATGTGTAATTGCGGCTGAGCATTCAAAACGAAAACTCCGGGGAAGTCATGGTAAAAGTGGTATTTTACACTGATATGACATAGGCGGGACTCGGTGTTCTAATACCCTTAGGAATGAATTGGTTACCGATAGCTAGCATGGAATGTACGTTGGTCAATTTATCGAAATTAGCTACGCTAATTGATTAGAGTAGTTAAATAATTCGGAGTTTATGGATTAACAATCAAGCATAAACACAAATATGCGCTGCTATGATGCAGGAATACCAATGGCCTAAAAGTAAAAATCTTAATTCAACGTGTTTAATTGTGACTGCGCTTTTTGGGCATTTTCATCATCACCTAGCCCCAGTTGTTGATACAGTTTTAGGCTTTTTTGAAAATAAATTTTGGCTTCTTTTTTATTGCCGTGTTTTTGATAGAACTCGCCGAGCTCGACGTATTCATCGGCAATGCCCTCTTTGTCATCCGTTTCTTCAAAAAGTTTAAGGGCTTTTTTATAAATTTCGATGGCTTTATCTAATTCGTTGCGAGCTTCGTAAACTTTGGCCAAGTCTAAATAGTCGCCTGCCATACTTTGTTTATTGCCTAAAAATAGATTTAATTTTAGGGCTTCTTGGTGGGCGTTAATGGCGTTATCCAGTTTCCCTTGGTCTTTATAAGCGAGTGCCAAGTTGGCGTATTCCTTGGCCATTTCTGCTTTGTTATCCAAAGTTTTATAAAGTTTTAAAGCCTCTTGGAAGGCTTCAATAGCTTTATCCAACTCGCCGAGTGTCTGCTGACCTAGTCCGATATCGGTGTAATCTTGCGCCATGTTGGCAGTATCTTGCTTCGCGCTATGTTGTGTGAGTGCCGTTTTAGCGGAGGCGATTTTTGCTTGAACTTGATCTTGGCTGATAGCGCTGGCGCAATCAAGGTTTCCTAGCAATAGGAGCAGGCTGACCATTATTACTTGAGTGTTCATGGATTGTCCTCAGGGTAGCGTTAGAGGCAGGGATAGATTTGGAAACCAAGGCAAAGGACGGCCTTAGGTAGAAATATTGACATAAAAATGGTTATTAAACAAACCTATTCTATGTGAGTGGCTTGCTTAAACTAGGCTTAGGCCGGGGAGAATGGTTTTGCATGTCGCGTTTGATTTAAGCTGCAAGCAGGTGGTTGGGGAATGCTAAAATTCAGGTCTATTTACACTGTGACTGGGAAATTAAGACGCGATGTTAGAACTTATAGCGATTAGTTCGGTGCTGGGGATGATCTCTGGCTTTTTTGCTGGGTTATTTGGAATTGGTGGGGGATTGGTGATCGTGCCAGTGCTGTCCCTAGTCTTCAGCGCGTATGGCTTTCCTGAGGACTTGATTATGCTTATGGCGGTGGGGACCTCGTTAGCGACTATTATATTGACGGCACTGTCCGCAATCGCAGCGCATCAGCGCTTGCAAGCGATCGCTTGGTCGCAGGTTTGGCATTTGGCCCCAGGAATTATGCTCGGAACGGCACTGGGGGCAGCGTATGCACAACAGTTGCCTACCGCGACGTTACGTGAGATTTGTGGTGTTTTTCAGCTGCTGGTAGGCGTGCAATTAGCATTGCAGTTTAAACCGATTGTGCGTGGTTTGCAGCGCTCTCGTTGGATCGATGCGACGGTAGGTTGGGTGATTGGTTTTCTATCGGCATTATTGGGCATTGGTGGCGGAACCTTGATTGTACCGTTTTTGTTGGGCAGGCAATTAGAAATGAAGTACGCCGTGGCAACCTCAAGTGCCTGTGGCTTGCCTATTGCATTAGTGGGTACTGTAAGTTTTGTGTTGTTAGGGTGGCAGGTGCAACACTTGCCAGAATGGAGTGTGGGTTATGTGTATTTGCCCGCGTTTGCAGGAATTGTTGCCTTTAGTTTCATTACCGCACCGATAGGTGCTCGCTTGGCACATCGTTTACCCGCTGGGCGGCTTAAGCGCTATTTTGCGCTGTTGTTGTTTATTATGGGCTTTAAGATGTTAGCGGCTTAGGTGGGCTAAGGTCGCCGCTAAAAATGTGGCTTGTAATTGCAGACAGTTAGTCAACAAGCAGTAGTGGTATTTCTTGGGTGAGGGTGTTGACTATTTTGAAGCAGCGCATTTCTAGCACCCCTTTGGTGTTTAAGGAGATGATGAGGTGCAAAGCTTCGGGGTAGGCGGTGAGTTGCACATCAGTTTTTGACGGGGTCGCAGGCCCAGTTGGGTGCGAGTGGTAAATGGCAAATAAAGTTTCACCCTGCTCGCGCATATGGGTAAGTGCCGCAATTTGTTGTTTGGCATCGAGTAAAAATTGCGTCTGAGGGTGATCTGCGGCGTTGCTGATGGGATAACAGTGGGTGGGGACATGGTTAACGCCACTGATTAAACCACATACTTCGATATTAGGGGTTGCTTGTGCAGTGTGCAATAAATGTTGCACTAGTTTACGCGGTAGTTTGACTTCCGGGGGCGCGGCAAGCGGATTGGGCAAGGGTTGATGCTGCGCTGCTGAGGGGGTGTCGGTTGCCGAAGCCGTTAACCATTGCCCACAGGTAACTCTAGGGTTGCCGCCTAAGTCTAAATAAGTTTCGACATTTTGATAACCGTGTTCATTAAACAAGGATTTCACTTGGGCTTTTTGATCGTAGCCATGTTCTAAGATTAAAAAACCATTAGGATTGAGATGTTGCCGCGCCCGTTCAATTAGATTGCTTAGGTCGTGTAAACCTTGTTTGGCTGAGATCAGGGCATTTTGTGGTTCAAAGCGTAAGTCACCTTGTTTCAGGTGCGGGTCATCGTGCGCAATATAGGGAGGATTGCTGATGATAAAGTCAAAATGGGTTTCGGGGATGGCATCAAACCAATCACTTTGAAAAAATTTGATGCGGCTGACATGGTGTTTTTTGGCGTTGATTTTAGCGATGTTCAAGGCGTGTTCGTTAATATCGCAGTCAAAGACTTCGGTTTTGGGGCGTTCGGCTGCGAGGGTCACCGCTATAATCCCGGACCCCGTACCCAGGTCGATAATTTTTAACGCGGTATTTCGGGGTATGCGTTTTAAGCTAAGTTCAACGACCAGTTCAGTATCGTGTCGTGGAATCAGTACATGGTGATCGACAACAAAATTTCTAGACCAGAATTCACGATAACCAATGATGTAGGCAATCGGTTCTCCACGTAAGCGCTTTTCTAGATACCCCTGAAATATATCCATTTGTTCCGGGGTGAGTGCTTGTTCTGGCCACGAGCGCAGATAAGAGCGTTCTTTGTTTAGCGTATGACTCAGTAACACTTCCGCATCTAAAGCTGGGGTATCAGAGATGGTAGCAAATTCTTTGGTCGCACGTATCAGAAGAAATTGAATGCTGGACATAACTAGTCATCGCCAAGTTGGGTGAGAAGTTCCGCCTGATACTCGCTAATCAGCGGCTGAATGACTTGTTCCAGATTGCCTTGCATTATATCCTCCAATTTATACAACGTCAGATTGATACGGTGGTCCGTTAATCTACCTTGCGGGTAGTTATAAGTACGGATACGTTCCGAACGATCACCACTGCCTACCTGTAGTTTACGGTTCGCAGATTGTTCTGCGGCGTGTTTTTCCTGCTCTGCGGCTAATAATCGGGATTGTAATAGCGACATGGCGCGTGCCCGATTTTTATGTTGCGAACGTTCGTCTTGGCATTCTACAACAACTCCAGTGGGAATGTGGGTGATCCGAATCGCGGATTCGGTTTTGTTAATATGCTGCCCGCCCGCCCCAGAAGAACGAAAGGTATCAACTTTCAAATCTGCTGGATTGATATCAAATTCGTCGATAGTATCGACTTCCGGCATAATTGCCACCGTGCAGGCGGAAGTGTGTACCCGGCCTTGGGATTCGGTCTCGGGGACGCGCTGCACGCGGTGGGTGCCTGATTCAAATTTTAATTGGGAGTACACGTCATTGCCGGAAATGCGCAGAATAATTTCTTTATATCCCCCATGTTCACCCGGATTTTCATTGATGATCTCAATCCGCCAGCCTTGTTTTTCGGCATAGCGATGGTACATGCGCGATAAGTCCCCCGAAAAGATAGCGGCTTCGTCGCCGCCAGTACCTGCGCGGACCTCTAAGAAGATATTACGATTATCGTTCGGGTCTTTTGGCAGTAGCAGGATTTGTAAGTCCTGTTGTAATTGGTCGAGTTGAGCTTCTGCGGCTTTGATTTCTTCTCGCGCCATTTCACGTATTTCGAGATCGCTATCTTTTGCCATTTCCTGAGCTGACGCTAAATTATCCATGGCTTTTAGGTAGTCATGATAGCACTCGACTAAAGGCGTGATCTGTGCGTATTCTTGCCCGAGTTGGCGAAATTTATTTTGATCGGACTGAATTTCAGGGGACGACATCAACGCGGCAATCTCGTCAAAACGGTCAGCGAGTTGTTCAAGTTTTAATCTTATGGATGCTTTCATGTGTTGTTGGTTAAATTAAAAAGTTCGCGTGCTGCCAAAATCAAGTCATGGCGTTCGTCATTACCAGCAGCGCGCAATTGAGCACACGGGGTATGGATAATTTTGTTAGTTAAAGAATGTGCCAGTTTAGTAAGCGTGTCTTCGGGATTCGCGCCATTTTTGAGGGCGAGCAATGCTTTTTCGAGGGCGTCATTACGCAGGCGTTCGGTTTGTTGTCTAAAATCGGCAATCGTACTTTGTGCACCTTGTGAGTGTAACCAAGCGACAAAATGTTGCACCTGGGTATCGATAATTTCTTCCGCTTGCTCGGCCGCTTGGCGTCGCGCTTGCATGTTTTGATCGATAGTGTTTTGTAAATCATCTACGGTGTAGAGATAGACATCACTCAGTTGACCAACCTCCGCTTCGATGTCTCGCGGAACCGCAAGATCAACCATAAACATAGGTTTACGTTTACGTTTTTTGATAGCGCTCTCAACCCGGCCTTTACCTAATATTGGGAGCTGGCTGGCAGTGGAGGATACCACAATATCGGCTTCTGCAAGGTGGTCGGGAATTTCGGCCAAAGCAATGGCGTAGCCATTAAATTGCATAGCTAAGGCATGGGCTTTTTCATAGGTGCGGTTAGCGATGATGATGCGACCAATTCCCTGCTGGTGTAGATGCCGAGCCGTCAGTTCAATGGTTTCACCTGCACCAATCAATAAGGCGGTTTGTTCACTTAGGCTGTCGAAAATTTGTTGCGCAAGTTGCACTGCGGCGAAGGCCACCGATACCGGGCTACTCCCGATGGCAGTATCAGTGCGCACTTTTTTGGCGGTGTTAAAAGTGTGTTGGAACAATCGACCCAACTGTTTGCTGAGGGTGCCAGCCGCACAGGCCGATTGATAGGCGGTTTTCATTTGCCCTAAGATCTGCGGTTCTCCAAGTATCATGGAGTCCAAGCCGCAAGCAACTCGGCAGATATGGCGAATAACAGCGTGATCTTTCAGGCTGTAGGTGTGTTGCGCAAAATCATGCGCTTGCAGTTGCCGATTTTTAGCGAGCCAGTCAATTAAAATCTGAGGATTGGGAGATTCTAGACGGCAATATAATTCGGTGCGATTGCAGGTGGATAAAATCGCAGCTTCAGTAATCTCCTGTGTTTGCCAAAGGTCTTTCAGTGCTGAATCTAAGATTTCAGCCGGAAAAGCTAAGCGCTCCCGTATGCTGACAGGGGCAGTACTATAATTTATACCAACGGCTAACAGCGTCATGATTGAATGAAGTAAGGTTTAAATTGTACTATTTTAAAAAATATAATGACTTTGTCCAAATAGAATAAATCAAACGTGCAGGAATAGTCAGAATTTCTGGTAATCTATTAAGCATGTTTGTGTCGATAAGTAGGAATTTACGTGCATAGTTATAAATTATTAGTGTTGCTCATGGTAGGGATAATGGCAGGTTGCGCTGGTGAAGGCGTGAAGGATGAAGCCACACCAGCTACCGATACGGAGGCGCCTTCGCAAGAAACCGCTCCAACCAATGCGTCATCGGCAACTATAGATGATAAAGGAAAAACCAAGGCTCAGGCAAAATCATCGGTAGAAACCAAAACCGCAATTGATGCTAAGGTTTTGTATTTACTCTTGACGGCGGAACTTGCTGGCCAGCGTAATCTTTATGATGTTGCGTTAGAAGGCTATATGCAAGCAGCCAGTCAGGTTCAGGATCCGCGGATTGCTGAGCGGGCAGCAAAAATTGCTGTGTTTTTACAGGACAATAAAAAAGCCGATGAAGCGGTAAATTTATGGTTAAAAGAAGATGGCAATAATCTTAATGCACAAATGCTCGCGGCACTCACGGCATTGCGTTCAGGACACAAATCCGAATCCTTGAAGCATCTTGAAGCTTTGCTGAAATTGGATCCAGCAGGGTTTGAAAATACCTTGCAGGAGTTGCTAAAAACTGTTGGTCAGACGGATAAGGTGGATTTTGTTATCGGTGTGTTAGATGAATTGGCGGTAAAAAATCCAGATCGCGCCGTGTTGTATTACACGCAGGCGTTGTTGGCAATGCAAAAAAAGGATAATCGCTTAGCGGAAGAGAAATTACAAAAAACATTACAATTGCAACCCGCTTGGGACAAAGCGCTGGTTGCTCAAGCGCAGTTAGCCGTGTTAAATGATGATTTAGATAAAGCAGAAAGCTTATTGCGCGCGGATATTGCCAAATATCCTGATGAACTCAGATTTAAGCGGATGCTGGCGCAATTGTTGATCAAAGCGGCAAAATTTGACGCGGCCATGGTCGTGTATCGTGAGGTTTTGGTTGCGCATCCGGATGATGGTGACAGTATATTTTCATTAGCACTGTTACATTTACAGTTACAACAAGATGCCGAAGCCAAAAAATATCTTGATCAACTCGTCAATCGCCCTGAATGGTCAGGACAGGCTAGTCTGTATTTAGGCAAGTTGGCGGCCAAAGAAGGGCAATTTACCAAAGCTTTATCCTGGTTTGATAGTGTGACGCGTGGGCCAGCAGAATTTGATGCGGCAATGTCTGCAGCATCGTTGTTGATGGAAGAGCGGCGGTATGAAGAAGCAATGCAGCGGGTGATTCGTTTACAAGACAAATTCCCCAGTCAGCGGGTACGAATTTTAGCGATTCAGGCAGAAATTTTTAATGCTCAAAAACAGTATTCTAAAGCGTATAAAGTTTTGTCCGAGGCTTTAGCAGAGATTCCCGAGCAAAAAGAACTGCTGTATACCCGGTCGTTAGTGGCAGAGCGTATGGGGGACTTGGCCTCAATGGAGAAGGATTTGCATTTGATTTTACGGGATCATCCTGATGATGTCGCCGCGCTTAACGCATTGGGATATACCTTAGCAAATAAAACTCAAAGATTAAAAGAAGCCGAAGGATATATTAAAAAAGCCTTGGCTCTGCAGCCTGACATGGCCGTAGTGATGGATAGTTATGGTTGGTTGTTATTTAAACAAGGTAAATTAGCAGCAGCGCATGAGTACTTAACTAAAGCTTACGAAAAGCAGGCTGAGCCTGAGATTGCGGGGCATTTGGTCGAAGTCTTGTTACGTCAAGGGCGAGTCGAGGAGGCGAAAAGTGTTTTAGAGAAAGCGCTCGCAAACGCGCCTAAAGATGACTATTTGTTAGAGATTAAAAAACGGCTATTGGGTGGTAAAGGTGTTTAAGTGAACAGATCTCTCGTTTTAGGCTTGCTGTTGCTCGGACTGGTAGGGTGCGCTACACCCCCGCAAACATTTGAGCAGGACGATTATGCCTCTCTGTCTAAGCAGCATTTGGCGGCAATTAAAATGTGGCGCTTTGAAGGGCGTATGGCACTGACTGGGCCGAGTGATTCCTGGAGCGCAAATGTTAAATGGCAGCATAAGCCAGGTCTCGATAGGGTTAATTTATCAGGTCTTCTGGGGCAAGGCGCAACCGTTATCGAGTTGAATGATGAGTGGGTAACAATCGATGATGGCAAAGGACCCATTGCGCAGTCAAATGATCCAGACGAATTCGTCAGTGAAAAACTTGGAGTGTTTGTTCCAGTGCGTTCGTTAGTGAGTTGGGTGATTGGTTTGCCTGATAAGCAAAAAAAAGTGCAAGCAATTTCTCAAGGATTTGAACAGGACGGTTGGCAGGTTGGTTACAAAGAATGGATGAAACTCAATGAAGTTGTCATGCCACATAAGATTAATGTCAATAACGATAAAGTAAAATTAAAATTAGTTATCGAAAAATGGGAAACGTCAAATGAATGAAGGTGAATCTAGGGTAGCTTGGGGATTGACATGGCCTGCACCTGCAAAACTTAATTTGATGTTACGCATTGTCGGGCAACGTGAGGATGGATATCACTTATTACAAACCGTATTTCAGTTTATAGATTTGCTGGATGGCCTTAAATTCCATCAAACTGCAACTAGCACGGTTACACTCCGAAATCCAATTCCGGGTGTGCTAGCGCAAGAGGATTTAACGGTGAGGGCGGCACTGGCATTGCAGCAGTATAGTGGTAGTGATCTGGGTGTCGAGATAGAATTGGATAAGCATATTCCCATGGGAGGGGGATTGGGCGGCGGGAGTTCCGATGCCGCAACAACATTAGTGGTTTTGAATCAATTGTGGGGGCTTGGACTTACAAAGCAAGAATTGATGACAATTGGTTTAAAATTAGGCGCAGATGTTCCTATTTTTATTTTTGGATCAGCAGCTTGGGCTGAAGGCGTGGGCGAACAAATTTCAGCCATTGACTTGCCAGAAAAGTGGATGTTGGTCATTAAGCCAGAGTGTCATGTGAATACTAAAGAAATTTTTTGTGCAAAAGAGTTGACAAGAGATAGTAAAAGAATAACAATAAGCGACTTTAGAGCAGGGCAGCGGGTTAATGACTGCTTAGCTGTTGTAGAAAAATTTTATCAGCCGGTTAGAGAAGCGATAAATGATTTGTCACGTTATTCTTTAGCGCGATTAACAGGGACGGGGGCGTGTGTTTATGCTGAATTTGGTACGCTAGAAGAGGCGGAATTAGCAAAAAATGCATTGAGTACAAAATGGAGTGTTTATCTAGCAAAAAGTATGAATAAGTCTCCACTATATTCTATGCTGGAACAATAGTTTAGAGTAATAAAGTAATCATAAATGGGTCGTCGCCAAGCGGTAAGGCACGGGGTTTTGATCTCCGCATACCTAGGTTCGAATCCTAGCGGCCCAGCCATTTATTCCCACTGTGTAAAATTTTTTTCAGGAGTGCTTGAGGGTGAGTGACGTCTCATTGATGTTGTTTTCGGGGAATGCAAATTTAGCCTTGTCGCAGGGAATTGCGAAAAAACTGAATATGCGGCTCGGAATGGCAACTGTTGGGCGTTTTAGTGATGGTGAAGTAGTGGTTGAAATTCAGGAAAATGTCCGTGGTAAGGATGTTTTTATCTTGCAGCCAACATGCGCGCCAACTAATGAAAACCTGATGGAATTGCTAATCATGATTGATGCTATAAAGAGAGCGTCAGCAGCAAGAATTACAGCGGTAATACCTTATTACGGCTATGCGCGTCAGGATAGGCGAACAAGATCGGCGAGGGTGCCTATCACGGCAAAACTTGCCGCAAGAATGATTGAAGTGGCGGGTGCATCTCGCGTATTGACGGTTGATTTGCACGCAGATCAAATTCAGGGTTTTTTTGATGTGCCAGTAGATAATGTCTACGCATCTCCGATTTTATTGGGGGATGTTTGGCGTCAAAAATATGAGAATTTGATGGTGGTTTCACCGGATGTCGGTGGCGTCGTGCGGGCAAGGGCGTTAGCTAAGCGATTAGATGATGCTGACTTGGCGATTATAGATAAGCGCCGACCTAAGGCAAATGTATCCGAAATAATGCATATTATAGGGGATGTCAAGGGTCGTACGTGTGTGCTGGTAGATGATTTGGTAGATACTGCGGGTACCTTGTGTCATGCGGCAAATGCACTGAAAAAAGAAGGTGCAATTAAGGTTGTTGCTTATTGTACGCATGCGGTGTTATCCGGAAAGGCCATGCAAAATATAAATTCATCTAGTTTAGATGAGTTGGTGGTGACAGATACTATACCGTTGAATGATGAGGCTATGGCGTCGGTCAAGATTAGGCAGTTGAGTGTTGCTGAGATGTTGGCGGAAACGATAAGGCGGATAGCAGCGGGTGAATCTGTTAGTTCACTTTATGTAGATTAAGTTAAATTATAAATGCTATAAAAGCATATGTTTTTGGAGAGAGAGATGTCTAACGTTTTTGGATTTGTTGCAGAAAGTCGCACGAAATCAGGCAAGAGTGCAGCAAAAGCAATCCGTCGTGAAGGAAGGGTTCCTGCTGTTTTATATGGTGGGCACACTGATCCTGTGATGTTAACCCTCAATCATAATGATGTGATTAAGCATTTGGAGCATGAGGCGGTCTATTCTCATGTTTTAGATATAACCATTGACGGCAAAACTGAGCAAGCGGTACTTAAAGGCTTGGCGCGTCATCCTGCAAAGCCTGTGGTTTTGCATATGGACTTTTTGCGCGTTAATATGCAAGAAGAAATTAAAGTGCATGTGCCTTTGCATTTTAAAGGTGAGGCGGTAAGTGTTGGTCTTAAAGCGGGTGGGGTGTTGATTCCACTGGCGGCAGATGTCGAGGTGATTTGTTTGCCTGGAGCTTTACCTGAATTTATAGAAATTGATATTACCAATTTGGCGGTTGGTGAGTCTGTGCATTTGCATGATTTGGTTCCGCCTGCAGGTGTGCGTTTTGCTGCGCTGTTGCATGCACACGATGATGAGCAGGATTTGGCATTAGTTAAAATTGCAGCTTCATCGGTAGCATCTGAAGGTTAATTATGTTGAAGGTGATTGTTGGCTTGGGTAATCCGGGTCAGCAATATGCAAGAACTCGGCATAATGCGGGGTTTTGGTTTGTTGATGAATTGGCTTTGCGTTTTACTCAAGCATGGCAAAACGAAAAAAAATTTAAAGCGCAGATTGCGCAAATTATCTGTGCAGGCCAGAAAGTAATATTGGTTAAGCCAGATACATTTATGAACTTAAGTGGATTGTCGGTTGCGGAATTGGTAAATTATTATCAATTAAAGCCTGAGAGTATTTTGGTGGTTCATGATGAGCTTGATCTTTTACCTGGTCAGGGTCGGTTAAAAGTTGGTGGTGGTCATGCAGGGCATAATGGTTTGCGTGATATAATTGCTAAATTAGGTGAAAATGGATTTAATCGCTTGCGTTTGGGTATTGGTAGGCCGCAGGGTAAAATGGCGGTTGCGGACTACGTATTGAGTGCACCAACACTAGATGAGCATGTCGATATAGAAAATGCGCTACAAAATAGTATGCGCTATATCGATGAACTTGTGCTCGGACATATGGATGTGGTTATGAGAAATCTACATATAAAAAAATGTTGACTAATTATTTATTGACGTTATAATGGTCAAATTTTCCAGT
>SXIZ01000316.1 GCA_005779525.1 Methylococcaceae bacterium | reverse complement strand
CATCTGCGCTTTGATTTCTTATTCTTATCAAGAGAAAAAGCCGTCATTGAATTTGCAATGTACTGGTTTAGTGCTTGCCTAATTACAGGATAGGTTATCCCGAACTCAGGTTATTAAAGAAATGTTTTGCCCCCGGGATCATGAATTCAACCGAAGCAACAACTACCCCCAAATACCTAAGCCTTGTTTAGTTTTGCAAGAATTCAGCTGAGAAAAAGTTCTTTAGCAGACAAGGATTACCCACTATCAAAATAGCGCGTAGTGACGGCTGCAGACTCAATTTTAATAAATCTATGTTTTTATAAGCATAAAATTTCATCATGGCATAATTTTTGTATTATAGATCACAAAAATCATAAGCCACTCAGCAAAAAAATTGAAATCCACTAAATTTAGGACGTGAACTTAAAAGCACCTAATGAAGCATGTTATCCACTGATAAATTACGAATGATTTTTACTTAATGAGTTTTTTCTAAACCCAAAAAATCTTATGCTATGAAGGATAGCAACAGAGATTTACTTTTTATCGACAACTTAATTTTTTTACTAAGGATAATTGTATGATCACCACTAACAAAAAATTACCTTTGATGATGTCTGCGCTACTCTGTTTGAATACTATGACATTTTCATCCCTGAGCTTGGCGACAACTTCTTGTGAAAAGGCACCTTGGGATTATCTCAATGGCAAAGATTCCTTTGATGCCTATACTGGCGTCCCTAAAAAGCTGGAAACGATTAGCTTGCCAAGGGATCTAGCCAGTAAAGTAATTAACATGTTGCCCGAGCAAGCCGATGTGCGCTTAAAGCCCGTCACTAAACAAATGCTCGCAAATGATTTAGGGGCGAATATTTTTCTTAATGCCGAAGCCACAATCAAAGTCTCTTATGTTTACTCCAGTACAAGCTTGAACAACTCCTTAGCATTTTTTAAATTTAAACAAGAAGATTTAAACACTATTAAGGAAAAAGACATTAAAGATACTATCTTTTTCCCTAACTTTAACTCCACCATGAGTTACCCCTATCCGAAACCCTCTAATGTCCCGATATTAAGTTTTGGTAAAACCGTGACCTTAGGTAAATTCAGCAAAGGTGATGCGATTGGCTTTTCCCTGATTCAAAATTTTTGGGATGCCACTAGCCTTTACTGTCCGCGCACAGTAAGATGGGTACACGGCAATATTTTAAATAAATGTAAACAGGTTTTTAGAACCATTAAGCGTTTAAATCCAGAGCCTACCAATAGTAACGATTTAAGTGCACATACCTTATTATTTTCTGATATTCCTAATGGCATTCTAGTGTTAGGAATGGAAAACTTACACCGGAGCAATGACAACTTTAATGACTACGGTTTGTGGGAACCCGGTTTTGCCCATGATTTTAATGATGTCGTGATTGCCATTCAAGTTGATCCAATCAGTGCAGTCATGCCAAATGGCATCCCCGATATTGTTACCGGAAAAGTGCCGCCACCGACACCTACATCACCTACATCACCTACATCACCTACATCACCTAGCACTCCAACATCAACTACACCCCCACCCACCACGCCAACCCCCATTTCAGCAGAAGGACCTTCAGGCCCACTTTCATGGCGTGAAGTGACATCCACTAGCGTGGTTAATGATCCAGTCAAAGAAGCCAAGGCCGCGTCTCGAAAAAAAGCTGCAAAATAAGCGGACCTAAGTGCAGGTTAAAGTGAAGGGGCTGAGCTCCATGCCAGCTCCTTCGCTTATAACATGGGTTTTAGACTATTTAATACCTAGACTTACTAATTTCCTAAAGCGTGGCACGGATAAATACTTGCATACGACTAAAAAACAGCAGCGCTAAGATGCTGTTTTTTCAGCCTGCTTGATCGCCCAGGCAACATCTATCGCTTGTCGATTTTCTTTCACATCATGCACACGAAATAGCTGTACGCCCGCCATCACCCCTAAAGCCGTAGTGACGGCCGTGGCGGTCACTAAGTCAAAGGGTTCATGCACATCACACAGTGTCCCCATAAATCGCTTACGACTGGTGCCTAATAAAATCGGATAGCCCATCGCCACCAATTCTTCTAGGTGTGCGAGTAATTGCAGATTATCTTGTTTGCGTTTACCGAAGCCGATACCTGGATCCAAAAAAATATGCTGCGCCGGAACCCCAGCACTGAGTGCAGCAAAAACACGCTGCTGTAAATGGGTCTTAACCTCAGCAACCACCTCCTCATAATACGGATTATCCTGCATGGTTTTGGGAGTGCCTTGACAATGCATAAGAATAATCGGCACTTTACGCAGCGCGGCTAACTGTAAAATTTGACTATCGTGTAAGCCACCTGAAATATCATTGATCATGGTAGCTCCGACATCTAAAGCCGCCGCCGCAACTTCACTTAGCGTTGTATCAATACTAATAGGTATTTCTGAATCTAACTCAGTTCGAATGCCACTGATAATCGGGATCACACGGGCTATCTGTTCAGCAGCGGAAACCGGATCAGAACCTGGGCGGGTTGATTCCCCCCCGATATCGATAATATCAACACCCTGCGCCAACATTTTTTGTGCGTGTTGTAAGCCAGTATTCAAGTCATTAAATTGGCCGCCATCAGAAAAACTATCAGGCGTGACATTTAAGATGCCCATCAATTGGGGCTTAGCATTGATTGTGACCATCTTGTGATTAACTCCTAAAGTATCTGAACTACATAATACGCCGACAACCCGAAGCAATGCTTAAGTCTGCTGGTCACAGAAAATAGCAAGAAAGCGAAGATATAGCAACTTCATTGCAGCAAGGCCATCACCTTAAGCACGACCAATGTCTGCGGCTTAAGGTAATGGTATATGGAAGGTTCAATAGCGCTGTAGCAACGCAATTCTACGTTGTAGCGAACAAGATCTACACGCTAATTAAAAGCCAGTTTTGGGGTGTAAACAGCCCCGTGGTACTCACAAAATTTTTATTGATGACATAAAATCGCGTTGCTCTAGACTTAACGCAGTGCTTTAAATCCAATATCGGTGCGATAAAACAAGCCTGGAGTTTGAATTTTTGCACACACATCATAGGCTTGCTGCTGCGCTGCTTGTAAGTTGTCACCTAAACCACAAGCGCACAATACCCGCCCGCCCGTGCTAGTCACTACACCGTTTTTGCTTTGAGTCCCAGCGTGGAATACTTTACTAGTCGCCGTATTTAAAGCACTAAAATCCGGTAATGCTATCCCTTTAGTATAGGCATCAGGGTAACCATCTGCGGCGAGCACTACACCTAGCGCTGGACGGGGATCCCACTGACTTGGAGTCTGTTCTAAAGTCCCTTGCAAAGCGGCCAGACAGAGTTCTACTAAATCTGATTGCAAGCGTAACATTATCGGCTGGGTTTCGGGATCACCAAAGCGGCAATTAAATTCTAAAACCTTAATTTGGCCCGCAGGTGAAATCATCAGCCCAGCATATAAAAAACCACTATAACGAATGCCATCCGCTAGCATACCTTTTAAGGTGGGATAAATCACCTCTTGCATTACCTTGGCATGAATTTCTGCAGTGACCACGGGCGCAGGTGAATAAGCCCCCATCCCACCCGTATTCGGGCCTTGATCGCCGTTATCGCGCGCCTTATGATCTTGCGATGTCGCCATGGGTAACGCTTGGATGCCATCGGCCATCACGATAAAACTCGCTTCCTCCCCCTGTAAAAACTCTTCGATTACAACTCGGCTTCCCGCGACACCAAAGCTATTTCCTGACAGCATGTCTTCCACGGCGGCAATCGCCTCAGCTTCAGTTTGGGCGACAATAACGCCTTTGCCCGCTGCCAAACCGTCCGCCTTGACCACAATGGGCGCGCCTTTGCTTTGAATATACGCAATGGCAGGTTGAACAGCGGTAAAAGTTTGAAATTCAGCAGTGGGGATATGATGCCGGATCATAAACTCCTTACTGAAAGCTTTGGAACCCTCAAGCTGAGCCGCTTGCGCGCTAGGACCAAAGCACTTTAAACCCGCGGCACTGAATTGATCGACAATCCCCGCCACCAAAGGCGCCTCTGGGCCGACAATGGTCAAGTCGATGTGCTCACGTAATGCAAAGTTAAGCAGTTCAGTAATCGCCTCTGCGGGAATGTCTAGGTTAATAATACCCGGCTCTATAGCCGTACCTGCATTCCCTGGAGCCACATAGACGCTCTCAACTTGCTGAGATTGTCTAACTTTCCATGCTAAAGCATGCTCGCGTCCACCACTACCAACGATTAAAATTTTCATACTATCTCTTGTAAAATCTGCTATCGCAATCTAAAAATATCTAACACTAAAAGCACCCGCACTATCATTTACAGTCGCTCTCCAGGAAGTGCAAGCCATAAACTGACTGCAATGCTGATCCTGACAAAACACACTGTTGAAGGCACTAAACACGCAGATTCAGCCCTGATCGCGCTGTGAAAGTAAATGTAATCCAGTCAGTTGCTAAATTAATGTCTGAAATGCCGCATGCCAGTAAATACCATGGCCATACCGTGTTCATTGGCTGCTGCGATGACTTCCTCATCACGCACTGAACCACCGGGTTGGATCACCGCTAGGATTCCAGCTTGCGCTGCAGAATCAATACCATCGCGGAATGGAAAAAATGCATCTGACGCCATCGCAGAACCTGCAACTTCCAAATTTTCATCGGCGGCTTTAATGCCTGCAATTTTAGCAGAATACACGCGGCTCATTTGACCTGCACCCACACCAATGGTTCTTAGATTTTTAGCATACACAATCGCATTAGATTTAACGAATTTAGCCACTTTCCATGCAAATAACAAATCTTGCATTTCGGATGCACTCGGCTGACGCTGAGTTACAACGCGCAAATCTGCGGGCAACAGATCAGCAACATCTTTATCTTGCACTAACAAACCTCCACCAACACGTTTGTAATCCAAAACAGCACTGGGAGTCAGCCCCCACTGACCACATTCTAAAACGCGGATATTGGTCTTAGCACTTAAAACTTGTTTAGCTTCAGCGGCAATACTAGGTGCCACGATCACTTCTACAAACTGGCGTTTGATAATTTCAGCCGCAGTTTCTGCGTCTAAGGCTTGATTAAACGCAATAATTCCGCCAAAAGCAGAAGTAGGATCAGTTTGGTAAGCTAAATCATAAGCCTCCCAAAGCGATTTACCCACGGCCACACCACAGGGATTAGCATGCTTGACGATGACACACGCGGGTTGTTCGCTGAACGCTTTTACACACTCTAAAGCTGCATCGGTATCGGCGATATTATTGTAGGATAATTCTTTACCCTGCACTTGCGTCGCAGCCGCCACCGTGCCAGATTCAGGATTTTTTTCCCGGTAAAACGCGGCTTGCTGGTGTGGATTCTCCCCGTAACGCATATCTTGCACATGCTCAAATTGCAGATTTAAGGTTTGCGGAAAGCCAACAGTTTGTACTTTAGCTAAGTACACGCTAATTGCGGTATCATAATTTGCAGTATGTGCGAAACATTTGACCGCCAAGTTAAAGCGCGTGGCGTGCTCCAACGCTCCTTGATTTTGCTGCAATTGCGCTATGATGTCCGCGTAATCCGCAGGATCAACCACCACAGCCACATCTTGATGATTTTTCGCAGCCGCCCGGATCATCGTCGGCCCGCCAATATCAATATTTTCTATCGCAGTTTCTAAGTCGCAATCTGGTTTTGCAATAGTTTGCGAGAATGGATAGAGATTCACCACTACCATATCAATCATTTGAATGCCATGCGCACTCATCACCGCATCATCGATTCCGCGTCGGCCCAGAATTCCGCCATGAATTTTAGGATGCAGGGTTTTGACTCGACCATCCATCATTTCTGGAAAACCAGTGTACTCAGAAACCTCAGTCGCAACCAAGCCATGCTCAGTGAGTAATTTATAGGTCCCCCCCGTGGATAAAATTTCAATCCCTAATTGAGTTAATTGCGAACAAAATTCCACAATACCTGCTTTATCCGAAACGCTGACCAGCGCACGGGAGATTTTTTTACGCATATTTTCCTCTAAAAAATTTCTTTGTCGTGGTTAAGATAGACCGTACAGCTCAAGTTTTTTACGCAAAGTACTACGGCTTAAGCCTAAAGCCTTTGCGGCTTTGGTTTGATTTTGACCGGAATGATACAACGCGGTTTCGAGTAAGGGTTTTTCAACTTCGCTCAGCACCATCGCGTACAAATCGGCTGCCGCATGTCCATTTAATTGTGCAAAATAGTCATCAACAGCCTGCTTAACATGCGCTGACAAAGTGACAGTATTACAGGGTATAGAAATTGCTGACACGCTGGTGTCCTTTTTAGGATTAGCTTCCATAGTAACTGCTGAATCGTTATTTAAAATAAGTAAAGACGTTATTCACGGCGGCCACCTGCTGCTCGGGATGTTCCGCTTGATATATTGGTGTTCTTGGAAGTGTAGCGTAGACTGCCATATGCTTTAAGTACCAATCAATGTGCTTGCGCGCTATTTTAACACCTCTACTCTTGCCGTAGAAAAGATAAAGCTGTTCCAGGTGCTGCAAAAGTGTGAACTGTATCTCATTAGAATCTGGCATCGCTAAGCGCTTGCCAGTACTTAAAAAAGCATTGATCTGCTCGAAAATCCAAGGATTTCCCTGCGCAGCTCGACCAATCATCAGGGCGTCTGCCTGCGTTTCCTGCAACACCGATAATGCCTTTTCTGGACTATCGATATCGCCATTTGCGATCACCGGAATGTTACTGTGCTGTTTGATCGTGCGAATCGTGGCGTACTCAGCGGTCCCCATAAATTTACATGCACGCGTACGACCATGTATCGTTAACGCGGCGATTCCAGCAGCTTCAGCAATCTTAGCAATTAAAGGTGCATTTTTATTTTGCAAATCCCAGCCCGTGCGAATTTTTAGGGTTACAGGCACCGACACCGCGTTAACCACTTTATCCAAAATGCGTTTGACTAAATCTTCGTCTTTCATTAAAGCAGATCCTGCGGCTTGGGTGCAGACTTTTTTGGCAGGACAGCCCATGTTAATGTCAATAATTTGCGCGCCGCGTTGCTCATTCACATAGGCCGCTTCAGCCATCAACTGTGGATTGTTACCTAAAATCTGCACACTCCGAATGCCCGCAAGATCGGTAAAATCTGCCTTTAATAAAGTGGTGCGATGCTGCCCTAAGTCAGGGTTGGAAGCGACCATCTCAGATATAGTTAAGCCCGCACCATGTTGATGGCATAAGCGCCTAAACGGTAAATCAGTAATTCCTGCCATAGGGGCAAGAATAATGTTATTGGGTAAAGTGTATTGGCCTATTTGCATGCGCAGTTAAAATTGACAGAAAAAAATGCAGCGAGAGCATGCTAAACCTCAGCAAGCGAGTGACGTGAAGTTAGGATAAGATCACAGCAAGGTACTGAATATCAAACGAATTAAAGTATTAACTGAAGGTACGCAGTTGCGTACCTCACTAAACTAAGTAGCATTTAAGCGAGAATTGAGTTGCAAAATTTCATCAGCGACTCAAGAGCACGCATTAGCCACTTACCATTGCGATTCGCCCGTTTCTGGATCGTACATTTCATGCACAATTTTATGACGGTTTGCGATTAATTTATCGATACTGGGTGAATTGGTCATAGCACGCTGAATCGCCAATTTCATCGCTTCGTAATTGGTTCGATATAAATCTTTACGGTCTAAATCGGGATTAGTTGCGCATTCGGGTGCAATCCAAATCATAGCGATAATGCAAATATCATTGGCATGTTCTTTAGGAATGACCCCAGAGATAACGCTATCGAGCACCGCATCCGCGACAGCCGACTGTACGGGACCACCAAATAAATTCACATACGCCGCTGATTTAATAGTGACTTTTGGCACCATAATCGTGGCCGGACGCACTTGTTGATTACAGGCCCGGATAGCAAACATGCGCGTATGCCCTTCGGTTTGTCCCATCAAGTTAGCGAATGCATGTCCAGCAGGACCGCGAACATCGCCAATTAAAATTTCTGGCATCGCATCAGTACCCTGTCCATCACTAGAAAATACTGTAGCTTCACCTGTTCTGAACCATACACCCTCAGACATAACAACTCCGAATTAATCGCAAACTGGCATTCTACGATGAATCAAAAAAGACGGGCAACCCTTTTTTCTTTCAGGTCTTCCAGATTAGGCCAAGGGCTCAATACTGGTTTGAGCTTTAAACAGCGATTTCGCTCGCTGGCTAGCGAGCGCATGCAGCAACATAGGCTGAGGATACTCACCGGGCTGCGGACTGGCCTCCCACGCATGAATCTGTTTCGGGCTAAAAGGCTTAAGCTCAGGAATCCAGCGATAAATATAGTGACACTCCGGGTCAAATTTTTGCTGCTGTAACCAGGGATTGAAAATTCTAAAATAAGGCTGAGCATCGCAACCCGTTGAAGCCGCCCATTGCCAATTACCATTATTAACACAGGGATCGTAGTCCAACAATTTTTGCGCAAAATAGCGTTCACCCCAACGCCAGCTAATTAATAAATCTTTGACCAAAAACGAGGCGGTGATCATACGCACCCGATTATGCATAAATCCGGTAGCGTTTAATTCTCGCATCCCAGCATCCACAATCGGAAACCCCGTACACCCTGTGCGCCAGCGTTCAAATTCTGCGGTATCGTTTTTCCAAGCAATTTGATCAAATTTTTCGATAAAAGCATGCCCAAATACTTTGGGATAGTGATAAGCAATGTGAGTAAAAAAATCTCGCCAATACAACTGCCGTAACAGTGAATGACTCGATCCCAACTGCCGCACGATGGCATGATAGACTTCACGCACCGAGCAGGTGCCAAATTTCAAATGCGCTGATAAACAAGTCGTTCCCGCCAAAGCCGGAAAATCACGATTTTCTTGATAACTGGCATAGGTGCTTAAATTTTCCAAAATATGCAAAGCAGCTTGCCGACCGCCAGGATAATTGGCATTTAGCTTGGGCGAAAGCTCAGCCGCCACTTTATCTAAACTTAAAGACTCAGCAAGTTGTATAAAATTAGCGCTAGCGAGCGCTTGTGGCAAAGCTACCGAAAATTTTGCCGCGTTTTTATAAAATGGCGTAAACACATGATAGGGCGATTGATCAGGCTTTAGCGCTTGCTCCGGTTCAGTCAGCAACGCATCCGGCAAATAATGCACAGCCACACCCTGGGATTGAGCTATTTCAGCTAATTGAAAATCACGTTGTCGACTAAAGGTTGAATAATCACGATTAAAAAACAAGGCATCCACACCGTGCTCTGCTATTAAACGCGACACAATATCCTCCGGAGCTTCATGGAAAATATTTAAACCTGCGCCCATTTGCGCCAATTGTTGTGCAAGATCTTGCAATGCTTGCAACATAAAACTTAAACCAGTTTGGCTCTGATAAGGGTGCGGCGCAATTTGTCGAGGATCAAATATAAAGCAAGGAATTACTGACTTAGAGTTGTTTACGGCCGCGAGTAACGCGGTATTATCAACTACGCGTAAATCGCGACGAAAGATAAACAATGATTTTTGATACTCTGCCATGCTACTTTTTAAGTTCAGATGAATTGCATTCAGTCTATCCCAGCATTGGCAACCTGCAATACCAAAACTTAAGCAACCGCTAATTTATTTGCTGCTAGCGGCTTAACACAATTGCTCCAAGCCTTTTAACAAGCGAGCCATCGCCAATTGCATGCATTCACGAGCCAACATGCCATAGGAAATGCGGAGATAAACGTCATCATGCATGCCAAAGGCGCATCCTGGAATGGCCGCAACTTTATACTCTTGAATTAATAAGCGCACTAATTCGAGATCATTACGCTCAGTTTTTAAACGCACAAATTGATAAAATGCCCCTTGGGTCTGCGCCATAGGGAATAGCAATTTACTGCTGTGCAGGCTGTTTAATACCTGAGCGCGCTGCTGCTCAAGTTTTTGTAACTGCACTTTACAATACGACGAACCCACATCCAATGCCGCCAGTGCAGCTGCTTGCGTAATCAGTGGAGGAGCTATCAAGTTAGTATCTTGTACTTTTAATAACGCCGGAATTAACGCTTCTGGTACGACTGCATAACCGATACGCCAACTTGCAAATCCATAAGCTTTTGATAAAGAATATAAAGAAATCGTATGTGCAGCTGCTCCAGGAATACTGCCGGGAGAAAAATGCTGTGCACCATCGTACAAAAAATATTCGTAGGCTTCGTCGCTGATATGATAAATCCCGTGGGTGCGACACAAGGCATTTACAGCGCGTAAATCCGCTTCAGAGTACACGGCGCCAGTGGGATTATTGGGCGAAACTGTCAGAATGGCGCGCGTTTTAGGTGTAATTGCGGCTTTAATGTCCTCCAGACATAATTGGTAATCTGCAGTCGTGGGCACCGTTACCGGAACCCCATTAAGCATACGAATGGCCATTTCTTGATTGAAATAGTAGGGTACGGGCAAAATCACCTCATCACCCGGATCCAAAATGGCTAATAACACATTCAAAAACGCCATATTCGCCCCAGCCGTGACCATGACTTGAGCGCCTTGAGCACAGTCGATGGCATTTTCTGCCAACAACTTAGCGGTGATTGCCGCAAGCAAACGCGGCTCACCCAAACTTGCGCCATAGAGATGGTCACCCACTGCTCGACCAAAATCGCAGCAAGCTTGCATTATCTCTGAGGGCGGCGGATACGCAACCATGCCCTGCCCCATGGACAAGGTTCCTGGTGTCCCGCGTACCCAAGCAGCTACCGTTGGAATGATGGGAGATTGAACTTTGTCTATGCTAAAACTACTGCGCATCTAATCGAGGGTCCTTGAGCAAAACTTTAAGATGACGCTAATTTACCATCAATTTCGACTAAATCGAAAGTATCGCAAATCCAGTCCAGCTTAGCGCTTTTGGATATAAAAAATTTGCTGCCCATTACTTTTAAGCACATCTAACATAGTATGTCCTGCTTGCTGCACAAACACGCCAAAATCAAGATGCGCCGCAGGATCGGTGGCAATAATTTTCAGCACCGCACCGCTATGTACGCTAAGCAAGGCTTTCTTAAGATGCAATAAGGGCAATGGACATTGCAAACCACTGGCATCCACTTCAAGGTCAAATTCGATCATAGTGATAAGTGTAAGTAAAAAAGAAATACACGTATGAATAGTAGCGAACCGCTAATAATTATCCCATACGCTGTAATCCATCTTATAATAACATTGACTTGAACTAATCAAATATGACCGCCCAATGGAATATTTTCCACTCTTTGTAAAACTGCAACAACAACCGTGCTTAGTGATCGGAGCAGGTGAAATAGCTGCGCGTAAAATCGAACTTTTAGGCCGTGCGGGAGCGCAGATTACTGTAATCGCCCGCGATTTCAGTGCAGCCGTCCTCGCACTCCAAGCCCAATACGCTTTAGAATTTCGGCATAAATATTTTGAAGCCAGTGATCTAAAAGATTTCAAATTGGTGATCTCCGCGACCGACAATCGGCAAACCAACGAATCCGTTGCTGCCGCAGCTCGGGCGGCGGAAATTTTAGTTAATGTCGTCGATAGCCCAGCCTTATGTAATTTTATCTTCCCCGCGATTATAGATCGTTCACCTATTGTGGTTGCAGTATCCTCAGGCGGTGCTTCGCCTGTATTAGCACGTTTACTGCGTGCCAAAATCGAAACCGTAATTCCAGCCGCCTATGGCAAGCTGGCACAACTTGCCGAAGATTTTCGTCAACAGGTCAAACAAACCTTCAAACAACCCGCACAACGGCGCATTTTTTGGGAACAGATTTTACAAGGCAAAATTGCCGAATTAGTATTTGCCGGACGTGAAAACGAAGCCAAAATAGAATTACAACAAACTTTGCGTCTACAAGCCTCTGAGCAAAAACCGCAGGGTGAAGTCTATTTAATTGGTGCAGGGCCAGGTGACCCAGATTTATTGACCTTTCGCGCCTTGCGACTGATGCAACAGGCGGATGTAGTCGTCTATGACCGCTTAGTGTCACCCGAAATATTAGATCTTGTGCGCCGCGATGCGACCAAAATTTATGTCGGCAAAGAGCGCGATAACCACAGCATGCCCCAGGATTCAATTAACGAATTACTGGCTGATTTAGCCAAGCAAGGTCAACGCGTGGTGCGTCTCAAAGGTGGTGACCCATTCATTTTCGGACGGGGCGGCGAAGAAATTGCGACCTTAATGCAACAAGGCATTCAGTTCCAAGTAGTCCCCGGAATCACCGCGGCATCAGGCTGTTCGACCTATGCAGGGATTCCATTAACTCACCGCGACCACGCCCAATCGTGTACCTTTGTCACTGGTCATTTAAAAGATGGCAGTATCGCTCTTAATTGGACACAACTCGCTGCCCCCAATCAAACCTTGGTGGTATATATGGGATTGGTGGGGTTAACCTCGATTTGCGAAGCGCTAATTGCCCACGGCGCAGCACCGGACTTACCTATTGCCCTGATCGAACAAGGCACCACCGCACAGCAACGCGTAGTGACGGGCACCTTAAGTACGTTACCCCAGCAATTACATAACTTAACCATCAAACCACCGACACTGGTCATCATCGGAACTGTGGTGACTTTACGTGGGCAATTAAACTGGTTCCAAACTCCCGGTTAAAGCTACTGCAGGCAGTGGAGCATACTTGCATGTCAAACTTGAGTTGCGATTGCAACGCCGGACCCTTGTGCACAAAACCATCCTAATAGCGGTTTTTGAAACAAAAACAAAACAATTCTGAACCACGACTGAATCCAAAGAAAAACTGTGATTTAATCCTAGTTTTCCCTTGTACCTTACGGGTAAACGTTATATTCTTCTAGCTATAATACTCGTAGCTAAAGCCTAACAGGAAAACCAGCGTGTCAGAACAACTTCCAGAATTTGTAGCCGCTATAGATTTGGGTTCCAATAGTTTTCATATGATTGTTTGTCGCTTAAAAGACGGCAAACTACAAACCGTTGATCGACTGAAAGAAATGGTGCGTTTAGCTTCTGGGTTAGACAAACGCAATAACCTAAATGCAGAAACCCAACAACGGGCATTAAATTGTCTGGAGCGCTTTGGTCAGCGCATACGCAGCTTCCCCCCCAATACCGTTAGAATCGTTGGGACCAATACCTTACGCACCGCTAAAAATGCTCGGCAATTTATTAGCAAAGCAGAAATAGCTTTAGGCCACCCCATTCATATTATTGCCGGAATCGAAGAAGCACGTTTAATCTACCAAGGCGTCATCCATAGCCTGAGCAGTAATGCGAACTTACGCTTTGTGATGGATATTGGCGGCGGAAGTACAGAATACATTATCGGCAGCGGCGACGAACCCAAAATCAAAGAAAGCTTAAACATGGGGTGTGTCTCCATTAGCAATTGCTATTTTAAGAAAGGCAAAATCTCACCCGAACTCTTTAATGCCGCATTAATTTTTGCCGAACAAGAACTCGAGCCCTTGCAGATTGATTTTAATGCGAAACGCTGGGATGAAGCGATTGGGGCATCTGGTAGCTTGCGGGCCATCCATAAAGTTTTGCAGGCGACGGGTTGGAGTAATAACGGCATTACGCATAGTGGCTTGAATAAGCTTGTGAATCACATTCTTCAATGTAAACATTATAATGATCTCAAACTGCCAGATCTGGACGAGGAGCGCTTACCCGTATTTGTCGGCGGTGTGGTCATCGTTTATGCGACCTTTAAGATATTAAATATCAAACAAATGACCGTGTCCGATGGTGCCTTACGTGAAGGCTTAATCCATGACTTGCTCGGTCGAATTTACCATAGCGATATTCGCTCAGATACCGTCCAAATTTTAACCGAACGCTATCAGACAGATACTCAGCATGCTGCTCGGCTCAAGCATTGTATCCAGTATATTCTTCGCCAAATAACGTTGTTTCGAGAGGAACATCAAGAAAGCGTTACTCAGTTTATGGACTGGGCCGCAGCTTTACATGAAATTGGCCGAGACATCGCCCATAATCGTTATCACAAACACAGCGCTTACATTATCAAAAATGCCGACTTAGCCGGATTTTCTACGCAGGATCAAATGCTACTTGCCAGTATTGTCAAATGGCATAGGCGCAAATTTTCGTTGGATGATTTTGAACAACTCCCTGCACCGTGGGATAAATATGCCCCCTATATGTGTATTATTTTACGCTTAGCGATTGTCATGCACCGCAATCGGCATGATATTGAACTGCCAAAATTTAAAATCAGCATTCTGGGCACGCAACTTGAACTGAAATTTCCCGACGGCTGGCTTGACGATGCCCCTTTAACAGCGGCTGACCTGAAATTTGAAGCCGAATATCTGAAAAATTGTAACTTTAAACTCAAATTTAGCTAAGCTTAAGTAAAACCACGCTTGCAACCACAAACAGACACTCTTAATTTGTCTTACTGTTAGTCAATGTTAATTCACCTGCTAAAGCTATTGTTTAATTGCTTGACCGCCGCGCTGGTCACTTTAGCATTGGTGTGCTTGTTAGTTCTTGATACAACGCCAAACATCCCATTGAACTGGTCGCCGAATGCGCAATTAAGCAATGAATTATTCAAAAAAACCGCCGCTCAAGCGCAAAATGGTGAAAACCTAAGTCTAACCGAGCAGGAATTAAATCACGCCCTGAACTCCATAATTAATCGCTTTATTGTCAGCGTAACGCAAATTCAATTTTTACCGGATAATCACCTGCAAGTAGTCAGTACCCTGCAATATAACAAACGCTTAAATTTTTGCTTTATTAACCTAAGGCTGAACATAGTGAATCAGGGGGGTGGACTTTCGATAGAACAACTGCAAATCGGTAAACTCAAATTTGGCGCTCGGGCGGCAGACGTTATCTTTAATGCGCTGCTGAAACATTCCGTGCTCAAACATTACTATTTTTTGGCGCAACAACATGTCAAAGCAATTTATATTGCCAACAATAGTGTGCAGATTAACTACACCTTTAACTCGCTGGCACAACCCGACAGTGATTCGTCCCCGCTAAAAACCAGCAATTGTGCAGCTCCCTGTAACCCTGCCAAAAACTTACCTGCACCCCTGTTGGTTACGCAACCTGATACTTTGGAATATTATCATCAGCAAATTAACCTAATTGTACAGCGCCATAACCCTGAACAACGCTTATCCTTAGCGAGTTTGCTGCAACCCTTGTTCAAATTGGCTCTGCAACACAGCAGCCCAGCGACAGCGATTAACGATAATATTGCGATTATTTATGCCATTTGCGCCTATGTAAATCGCAATGAGATTCCATTTTATCTTCCCATTACGCAACCGCTTACCCAAATTCATACTTACCCGGTGTATCTATATAAACGTACCGACCAAGCCAAGCACTTTATGCTTTCAGCCGCATTGACGGTTTCGGGTGGCCCGCATTTAGCGGATCTACTCGGACAAGAAAAAGAATTGCGCGATGCCTTTTCCAACAGTGGCTTTAGTTTTATTGATCTTGCAGCGGACCGGGCAGGCATGAAGTTTAGTGAACGTGCGACCGCCTCCGCCAAAGACGCCAAAGAACTCCAAGCGATTATGGCAGGCATAACCGATTACCATGCATTTATGCCAGTGACGCAAGATTTACCCGAAAAATTAAGCAATGCGCAGTTTACGCAGCAGTTTGATTCCATCAATAGTCCGGCCTATCGGCAACTGCTGCAAAAAATAGATAATCGGATTGAAGCCTTACCCATTTATCCTCAAAAAACAGGTTAAGTCTGCCGACGAACGTGACTGCCAAGCACGCACCAAGGCCAGTTTTTAGGTTTATACTAGCCGCACTCTTGACGTAATTTTTAAGGATATCTATGCTCTGGCTCAAAGCGCTTCATTTAATTTTCATGGTCACCTGGTTCGCAGGTTTATTTTACTTACCCCGCCTTTTTGTGTATCACGCCATGAGTAGTGATGAAATCAGCAATGAGCGCTTTAAAATCATGGAACGCAAATTATTCTATGGCATTATGACCCCAGGCATGCTGGTGACCTTTATTTTTGGAATTTGGATGCTTACTGATTACGCTTGGGGCATGTATGGACACAGTGGCTGGCTGCATGCAAAATTCGGGCTCCTTGCCCTAATGGTGGTGTATCATGGCTTTTGCGCTAAATGGATGTTAGATTTCAAATATGACCGTAATCAACATTCGCATGTGTATTACCGTTGGATGAACGAAGTGCCAGTTATTTTTTTAGTGGGCATCGTTATTTTGGCGGTTGTTAAACCTTTCTAACATTCTGTAGCTCTTGGGAGTTCCCACATGCCAGCGATTCAGTTCATGTATGTAAGCAATGTCGTAAGCCGCGCTAAAACTGCTTACAAACAAGAATTAGCGTTTTACCTGCAGGTTGAAAACTTAGCCTATGACAAAGACATAGCGGTACATTGGACTGACCAGCAGGGAGAACAACATCAAGTCGCAGCTAAATTTCAACATACCTTACCGGGTGAACTCGAAGCGTGGTGTGCCAAAGTGGTGGTTCAAGGGCATGCCCCAGAACTACTTCCAGGTGATATTGACTTTATTTTTTGCTATAGAGCGTTACAGCAAGAATTTTGGGCACAACCGGAATCGGGTTTTTTTCATAGCAGTGCTAATTCAGGCATCACTCTCGCCCCGGAGCTCGAAAGTCTCAATCTCAGTTTTGATCCCCAAATCCACAGACAGCAACGCTTACTGCCGATTAATATTGCAGTCAAACATAGTGTTGCTGCCAAAGCGGTGATCATTCATTGGACCACCAATAACTGGCGCAGCAGTGTGCAAACCGTTTGCCGCACGCCTAAAGTGCGCATTACCCGCAAACCGCCAGCGACTCAACTTTGGTCAGCTAACCTAGACATTGAACAGGTCTTTCATCTACAGTACTGTATTTGCATAGAGACCGAAGACGGCAATATTTGGGACAATTACTCTGGGCATAATTTTGTTGCGCAACGTAAACCTCTGAGTATTATGATTCTTAACCTGCATTGCTATCAGGAAGACAATCAAGACGCTAAATTTTCACAAATTGCCAAAGCCATTGATGACTACGACGTAGATATTATCTGTTTCCAAGAAGTCGCCGAACTCTGGAACGATGGTCACGGCGATTGGGATTCCAATTCTGCTAACATCATCAACCATCGACTACGTAAAGCCTACCATTTATTTACCGACTGGTCGCATCTAGGCTTTAATAAATACCGTGAGGGAGTAGCGCTATTAAGCCGCTACCCTTTTAGCCAAGTCGACGCCCGCTACGTGTCTAATAGCCATGATCCGTTTGATATTCATTCGCGCAAAGTCGTCCGTGCTGAAATTGAATACCCCGCCATCGGACGCTTAAATATATTTTCTGCGCATTTAAGTTGGTGGGAAGATGGTTTTTTTGAACAATACCAAAATCTCAGTTTATGGGCCGCTGAATCCCGGACCGAAGAGTGCAAAGCCACCTTACTGTGTGGAGATTTTAATATTGCGGCAGGCTCACGAGGTTATCAACATGTTGTGCAAGCCAACGAATATGAAGATCAATTTCTTGCCGCCAATGCGTCCGGGCTATTTGATCGCATCTTTAGAGTGAATGATCCGCATTGGCAACAAAGTCTGGAGCAAGACCATCGTATCGATTACATTTTTATGCATAAAAGCAGTGAACTCAAAGTTGTCTCCGCCGATGTGATTTTTACCGAACACGATTACGGCCGCGTCTCTGACCACTGTGGCTACATTATGCATTTTGAACCCAAATATGCTTGAGGTATGCTTATAATACTTTGTTTAGCAGACGCTAACATTGACTGTTATTGCATTACCCAACAAACACCAAACCAAATCTCAAGTTTAGAGTAAACGCTCATAACTCGTACAGCGTTATGCTAAGACTTAATTTGGATACCATAACAATAAAAATCATTGCAGTAGAGATTGAATATGCCAGCAGAACACTTCGCCGT
>SXIZ01000315.1 GCA_005779525.1 Methylococcaceae bacterium | reverse complement strand
TGACTCACTCACTTCCATAGAAAGCTGCTTCTCTTTTTCTTCTATTTTTTTGATTAACTCATTTCTTTCATCCATTTTTCAGCTCCATTACATTTGTTTTAGGTGATCATCAATAAGCTCCTGAAATAGAAGCGATGCCAGAAATTCGTTATTAGAAGAAACTTTCGCATGTTTTGACCCTAAAGTAACAGATGAATCCGTGAGCATTCCCTTATCTATATGTGCTCTAGCTTTATAGGTTTTACCCTCATATTCTTTTTCAATATCAAAACTCGTCATATTCCTAGTACTCGATTTAGTCCTGCGCCTAACATTAATTAGACATCCTAAAAAGATGCAAAACATTGCGTCACATGTTTGTCTAAAAGATTAAAAAACATAAAATTAAACTGAACTTAAAAGTTTGCTGAAATTTAGCATATCCCAAAATAAATGCAATCTCCATCAACTAATATTTCTGGCAGTGCACCTTAGAATCCAGTTTATAAGCATTATTCACCTATACCCAGGATCAATTTAAGTCGGCATTTTTTCCCGCAGTTTTAAAAACCGCTGATAACGACTGGCGGCAATTGCTCCAGATTCAGCCGCCGCGCGCACGGCACAGCCCATATCTTTGACATGGCGACAGTTATGAAATCGACATTGCTCCACTAAGGGCTGAAACTCACGAAAGCCTTGCACTAATTGTCCTTCGCTTAAATCAGCTAAACCAAAAATCGCAACTCCGGGGCTATCGATTAAATCCCCGCCAAAGGGTAGATGGTAAAGCGTTGCTGCGGTGGTGGTATGTCGACCATGTTTGCTGGTTGCAGAAATGGTATTGGTTTTCAGTTGTTTATCTGGAATTAAGGCATTGGTCAGCGTGGATTTACCGACGCCGGATTGTCCGGTAAATATGCTGACTTGCTGTTGTAAGACCGTTTGCAGGGCGTCTAAGCCAACCCCAGCTTTGGCGCTGACTTGATACAAAGGATAGCCCAGGTCATTATAGATTTTAAGCTCTTCTGCGATCTGTGGGGCCAGCGGCAGATCGGTTTTATTGAGTATTAACGCCGCGTTGATGGTGTTGTTTTCACAGACTGCGAGATATTGATCGATTAATAAAAAATCACAGTAGGGTTCAACGGCAAACACTACAAATACCGTATCAATATTGGCGGCGACTGGGCGGACTTTGTTATTGCGGCTGGGGCGCAGCAAGACGGAACGTCGGGGGTGGATAACTTCAATTCGTCCCTGACCTGCACCTGCATCGGTGAATAATACTTGGTCCCCTACGCAGACGGTTTCGAGTTTACGTAGGGTTTGACACAGATAAATTTCGCCTGCGCTTTCGACCGCAATGCCCTGGCCTAGGTGCGCTATCACTAGGCCGGGTAGTAATTCAGCCATCAGGCGCTAGCTTGCATAATAGATTCCAAATGCGCTATGCGTATCGCCGCGGGGGGATGGCTGTAATGGAAGGACGAATATAAGGGATCGGGGGTGAGGGTATTAGCATTTTCTTCGTACAATTTTACCAAACCGCTGATTAATTTTGTGGCTTGGGCATTGTTTGCCGCAAAGCTGTCGGCTTCAAATTCAAATTTACGTTGAAAATACGCGCTAATCGGTTGCATAAAAAAGGTAAATACCGGGGATACCAAGGTAAATAACAGAATTGCGGCTGCATGTGAGGTATCTTCAACACCTAAGCCATTAAAGAACCAAGCTTTATCAATTAACCAACCGAGTACACCTAAGCTGATTAAACTCATAATCGAGCTGGCGACCAGCATTTTGATGGTGTGCTTACACTTAAAGTGTCCTAACTCGTGGGCTAAGACGGCTTCCAGTTCTTCATCACTTAAGGATTCAACTAAGGTATCAAAAAACACGATGCGTTTGTTGTTGCCTAAGCCAGTGAAGTAAGCGTTGCCGTGTCCCGAACGCCGTGAACCGTCCATGATAAAAATGCCTTTGCTATTAAAACCACAACGGCTTAATAATTCTTGAATACGGTTTTTGAGCTCGCCTTCTTGCAGCGGGGTAAATTTATTGAATAGCGGGGAAATCACCGTCGGGTACAACCAGCTCATCAACAATGAAAACGACATTAAAATCGCCCACGCATACAGCCACCATAATGAGCCTACACTATCCATAACCCATAAAATCAAGGCCAACAACGGCATACCAATGACGAAGGCCAAGGCGGTCTGCATTAGGTGATCTTTAGCAAATTGTGCGGGGGTGCTTTTGTTAAAGCCGTATTTTTCTTCGATGACAAAGGTTTGATAAATACTGCTGGGTAATTCAAACAGACTCATGACCACAAAAATAGTGGCGACTGCTGCTAAGCCAGTCATTAGCGGTGACCATCCTTGGTTGGCCCATACGCTAAACCCTAAATTAATACCGCCGCCTAAGGTCAGCAACAATAGAAATACGATGCCGACGACACCATCAATATTGCCGAGTTTATTTTTATCTAAAGTGTAATCCGCCGCTTTTTGATGGGCAGCCAGCGATACGCGATCTTTAAAGGCATCGGGTACGCGATCACGATGTTGTCGCACATGTTCCGCCTGTCGCAGTGACAACCAGAATTGGACGCCGTAGGACAAGGTTAGGGCGATTAAGAAAATGATTGTGAAGCTATTCATTGTTATAACCATCAAGCTGATAAAGTGGGCACACCATAGTAGATTCTTGCGGTGAATGCACTAATTTTTTTAAAAATGCCAATTTTTGAATTTGAATTTTACCTTGTAACGCGCATAGCATACAATTTAGGAATACTGCTCCGTCGTGGGGCAGTAGGTTAATAAATTTTAGAATAATTGGAGAATGGTATGTTAAAAATTCGTGCACTTATTTCAGGACTGCTGTTAGCCAGTTCTGTGTCAGTGGCTTATGCTTGGGAAGCATTACCTGAGAAAGCCCCTGAACCTGCTAATAACCCAGGTTCAGCGGATAAAATTGCGTTGGGCCAAATGCTGTATCATGATCCGCGTTTATCTTCTACGGGCACGGTGTCGTGTTCATCTTGCCACAACACTATGTTAGGTGGTGAAGATAACCGCGCTAATTCAATTGGTGTTGGCGCACAAAAAGGTGGACGTAGTGCGCCTACAGTGTGGAATGCTGCGTTTAATGCCGTGCAATTTTGGGATGGTCGCGCAGCCACTTTAGAAGACCAAGCTGCAGGTCCAGTCACTAATCCTATCGAAATGGGGATGAAAAACTGGGATGAAGTGATTAACCGTTTAAAATCGATTGAAGGCTACCAAGTAGCGTTTGAAAATGCATTTGGTAGCGATGCGCTGACCAAAGAAAATGCGACTAAAGCGATTGCGGCGTATGAACGTACGTTGATTACCCCAAACAGTCCGTATGATAAATACGTTAAAGGTGACAAATCGGCATTAACCGAAGCGCAAGTTCGCGGTATGCAAAAAGTAGAAGAATTAGGCTGTACTAGCTGCCACAGTGGCCCAGCATTTAATGGCCCAGGTGCTTTCCGCAAATTCCCGATGTATTCTAATGGTGGTATCGAAGCGCAATATCATTTTGGCAAAGACAAAGGCTTAGCCGAAGTGACTAAAAAAGCCGATGATGACCATTTCTGGAAAGTGCCTACATTGCGTAATATCGCCTTAACTGCGCCGTATTTCCATAATGGTTCAGTTCCCACTTTGGAATTAGCGGTTAAAGTAATGGGTAAATCCCAGTTGAATAAAGATTTAAGCAACGAAGAAATCAGTGATATCGTTGCCTTTTTAAATGCCTTGACTGGTGAGTTCCCTAAACAAAGCATGCCGTTATTGCCTAGAACACCAGGAACCACTTTGACACCAGCACCCCTATAAATAATCACCCGCGGCAGTCTAGGCTGTTTTAGGCTGCCAGTAGTGATGGGTGTTATACTTTGCTGCAATAGAAAGGGATGTACGCATCCCTTTCGCTAACTTGAACACTCATGAATATACCTCAGCCTTTACAAGATTTACAGGCTCAAATGCGTAGCTGGCGTCAGCATATTCATAGCGCGCCTGAAACTGCATACGAAGAATTTCAGACTGCTGAATTTGTGGCGCAAAAACTGTCCGAATTCGGTCTTCAGGTGCACACGGGCATCGCTAAAACGGGCGTGGTAGCCAGTTTAGCTATGGGTTCGAGTACCAAAACTCTTGCGTTACGTGCGGATATGGATGCGTTGCACATTCATGAAGCTAACACATTGCCTTATCGTTCACGCATTGATGGTAAAATGCATGCCTGTGGCCATGACGGACATACGGCAATGTTGCTGGGAGCGGCAAAGTATTTAACTGAATATC
>SXIZ01000314.1 GCA_005779525.1 Methylococcaceae bacterium | reverse complement strand
GTTTTTTCGTAGCTAGTATGCAGATTTAATGGATTCTGGGTAATTACACGGATTTTATCTAGTTTAAATTCAGTTTATCGTAGCTAACAGTTGGCCTACTTTGAGAGCAAACGATTTCAAGGCTCATACAAGCTATGCAGATAGGGATTTAGTTATTGGAATTATTGTTTTAGCGGAAAAAATTTGCACATTGAAGGTAGGTAAAGGCACTCATGGTTTGCCCATATTTCGAAAAAGTTGCTTGTGGTTTTTAGGTTGAACATTGAGTGCGTGAAACTTAGATTTTGCTGCAGTAAAAAAAACCAAAGCGACTTTCTATCCTCGATTTAATTTACATTTATTAATGGTGACCGAAGTGAAGTCAAAGAAAATTACGGCTGTGATTATGGCCGGTGGCAAAGGTACACGTTTACACCCCTATACCTTTGTGCTGCCAAAACCATTAATGCCAGTCGGTGGTCAACCGGTCATAGAAATTTTGCTGATGTGGCTACGTCGATCGGGTATTGAAAAATGTTACATCTCTACTGGCTATCTGGGACATCTTATTCGGGCGATATGCGGCGATGGGAATCAATGGGGTATGGAGATCGCTTACAGTCTGGAGCCTCAGCCGCTCGGAACCATCGGGGCATTGCGTTTACTCAAAGACGATCTGGACAGCACCTTTTTGGTCTTAAACGGCGATTTAATTACTGATCTTAATCTCAATGAATTTATCAGATTTCATCGGACCCACGGCGGCGATATCACAATCGCGACAACCAAAAAGCACATCCATACCGACCTTGGGGTGATCAGTCATGATAATAATCTGGTGACGGAGTTTAAAGAGAAACCCACGATTTCGCATGATGTCAGCATGGGGATTTATTGCTTGGAGCCTGTGGTGCTGGATTTTATTCCTGACAATGTCCCGTTTGGCTTCGACAGTCTGATGAATCATACCGCTAGTTCAAATATTCCAGTGCATATCTTCGAACATGATGGCCTATGGATGGATATTGGTCGCGAGGAGGACTTCTTAGAAGCGCAAAAATCCTTCATGACTAAGTATAAAAGCGCGGTACTTGGTGCTTAACAACGACTTACCTGCACATAAACACCTCTAAATAAAGGACATAAATGATTAACTTATCAGAACCCCTGGTGGGGGAAGACGAAAAACAAGCGCTGTGCTCGGTCATCGATAGCGGTTGGTTAACGATGGGCGAACGTGTAACTGAGTTTGAGCGTGAGTTTGCACACTTGCATCAGATGCCAGGGGCGGTCGCTGTGAATTCGTGTACCGCAGGGCTGCATTTGTGCCTCTTGGCACATAATATTGGCCCTGGGGATAAAGTCTTGGTCCCTTCGCTAACGTTTGTGGCTACGGTCAATGCGGTCTTGTATGTCGGGGCAACCCCGATTTTTGTAGATATAGAAAACGCCACGACACCGCATATTGCCTTACAAGATGCACAAGCCAAACTGACGCCAGACACTAAAGCCGTGATCGTCATGCATTATGCTGGGTATCTGGTGGATATGCTTGCTTGGCGAGCATTTGCCGATGCTAATAATTTAATTCTGATCGAGGATGCCGCACATTCCCCAGCGATTGGCAACGTTGGGCAACTCGGTGATGCCACTGCTTTTAGTTTTTTTTCGAATAAAAATATGAGCACCGCAGAGGGCGGGATGGTCTTCGCCCGTGACCCTGAGGTATTGGCGATTATGAAAAATCAACGTTCTCATGGGATGACGACCAACACCTTGGATCGACATCTGGGGCATGCTAATTCGTATGATGTTATGCGACTGGGCTTTAATTATCGCTTGGATGAATTACGGGCAAGCATTGGTTTGGTGCAATTGGCTAAGCTACCGCAGTGGAATGCACAGCGGCGACACATTAATCAATACTATCGGACGCTTTTTGCTGAGCGTTGTCCAGAAATCGTTATTCCGTTTGCGGCAGAGCAAACGACAGCCGCCCACTTGATGCCTATTTTATTGCCCGCAAGTGTAAATCGCGACCAACTGATGTTAGCAATGCGTAATGCCGGCGTGCAGAGCAGTATTCATTATCCTCCGGTGCATAAATTTACTTACTACCAGCAACTGTTTCCCGATATTACCTTGCAGCACACGGAAAGTTTTCATGTTCGGGAATTGAGTATTCCTATCCATCCTGCGTTGCAAGAACGGGAAGCGGAATACGTGGTTGATACTATCAAAGGATTATTATTTTTATGAAATTAAAGCTCTTCAAATTGATGTTTGATAGGAGTCTCGCGGCTATCGGATTACTGTTAGCGACGCCATTCTTGCTGCTGATCAGCGTGTTAATTTGGCTAGACGAACCGGGTAGCGTGCTCTTTGGACAAACGCGTCTGGGTCTTAAAGGCAAACCCTTTAGACTACTAAAGTTTCGAAAATTTTCTGCGAAATGTGATGACTCAGGTCCCGGGGTTACGGTCGCTGGCGATACGCGTATGACTTTTATTGGGTCGATTCTTGAACGCACTAAGCTGGATGAATTACCGCAGTTATGGAATATCGTGCAGGGTGAAATGTCTTTTGTCGGGCCGCGCCCAGAAAGTATGCGCTTTGCGGATATGTTCCAAGGGGAGTACTTAAAAGTTCTAGATTTTTTGCCTGGACTTTTTGGGCCTTGTCAGATTGCATTTCGCAATGAATCATCGCTCTATCCAGCGGATGAAGATCCCGAGCTATTTTATCGACGCGCCTTGTTCCCGCAAAAAGCGCAGCTAGATATTGAATATTTTGCTAATTCCAGTGCGATCAGTGATTTCTCGTGGATAGTGCGAGGCTTATGGGTCACGCTGGCGGGGGCAATCAATTGGCGGGAATTACGCTTAAGCTATGCCAAAAATATTCTGACCGACACCGTGATTGTCCTATCGAGTTGGATACTGGCGTGCAGCTTATTGTTTTCAACACTTCCCTATGCCGAATTTTATCAAGTGTTACAACAAGGCGTTTACTGGCTGCCGCCCATCGTGATTGCCAGCCTGATTTGGACAGGATGTTATCGTAGCTATGGCCAAGATTATTTTTATTTTGTGGATGCCTTAAAATTACTACATGCCACAACCCTGTCTTTAGCTATTGCCTTGATAGCCATACTGACGATTGCGCCCATCAATGCCTTAGTTTATTTATTACCTATCGAATGGTTACTATTGCTTTTTGGTCTGAGTACGCCAAGGATTTGGGCCAGATATCGTAGAGAAAAACGCCTGAAAATTTATCAAAATCCTGGGCTTCCGGTATTTGTCTATGGCGCTAATAGCAGTGGTATTGCATTGGCAAATTGGTTGATCCACGGACAACAAAAAACAGTGTTAGCGTTTTTCGATGACCTAGCACACTCACACGGTAAACAACTGATGGGCATTCCAGTGTTAAGCCGAACCCACGATATCTTGAGTTTTCAATCTGAGCACCCAGTGAGCGAAATTTGGGTCGCCCAGCCACTGAGTGAGGTACAAAAAATCAGTCTGGCGAATTTTTGTAGTGCACAAAATATTGCCTTAATGTTGTTTCCTGAAGCGGAAACAGTTTATCAAACGCAATTGGGTTAATGCGACTCACTTATGTTACTAGTGTCTTTTAGGGAGTAGAGCATGTCAAAAATCGATGTTTCAATCATTGTTCCGTGTAGGAATGAAACAAAGTTTATCGCCCAATTTTTAGATTCCTTGCTGGCGAATGACTGCCCAAAACTATCCCTAGAGATCATTATTGCCGATGGAATGAGTGATGACGGCACGCGGGACATTATTCAGTCCTATATCAGCGAACATCCCGAAATCATCCTGTTGGATAATCTCAAAAAAATAACCCCAACCGCGCTTAACCTAGGGATTATGTCGGCTAAAGGTGAAGTTATCATGCGTATGGATGTACATGCCAAGTATCCCAGTAACTATATCAATGCCTTAGTTTCTGCGTTGTTCGAAACCCAAGCCGATAATGTGGGTACGGTGTGTGTGACACTGCCGGAGAATAATACCTTGATTGCGCAAGCGATTGCCACAGCGATGTCGCATCCATTTGGGGTGGGAAATTCCTACTTCAGAATTGGAGTGAGCGAACGACGTTGGGTAGATACCGTACCTTTTGGTTGCTATCGGCGCGAGATTTTTGAGCGTATAGGCTTATATGATGAAGAATTACTGCGCAATCAAGATGATGAATTGAATTTACGTTTAATTAAACACGGTGGCAAGATTCTGTTGCTCCCGGAAATCGTAACTTATTATTATGCAAGAGATTCCATCGCTAAACTGTGGAAAATGTACTACCAGTATGGCTATTACAAACCCTTGGTGGCACTCAAGCTTGGCGGCTTTTATACCCTCCGCCAGCTTGTCCCAGCAGCCTTGGTTGCGAGCTTAAGTGTTTTATCGTTGCTCGCTCCGTGGTTTAGTGTCGCGCTGGCATTGGATAGCCTATTAGTCACCCTCTACCTAGCCGCGATACTGTTCGTTTCCGGCATGCTAGCACTACGCAGTCATAAAATATCGTCGTTAGTCCTGCCGTTGATTTTTCCGGTTATCCATATTGCCTATGGCTGTGGATTTTTATTGGGCTTTTTTCAGCAGGTGCTGGGTCGAAAATTTAGTACGGGCACAATCGGGCAAGATATGGATCTTTCGAGGTAAGTACTTATTTTTCCTTTAAAGCTTCTGTCTTTCAATGTTTAAAACTAATTTCTTACAGTGCATCCTTACTATGAAAAAACTCATTATAACGGCTGATGATTACGGGATGAGCGTATCGATTAATTCAGCTATAGAACAATGTATCTCCGCTGGTACTGTGCATTCTACTTGCGTCATGACCAATATGTTGGAGAGTAGACATGCAATCCAATTGAAATCACGTTTTCCTGAAATTTCTGTGGGTATCCATTGGACCTTAACCGAGGGTAAGCCAATACTTGCTGCGGGGAAGGTACCCAGTTTGGTGAATAAGCATGGTTATTTTTATTCGGCTAAGGAGTTTAGAAAACGCTGGCTGCTGGGCAAAATCATTCGGGGGGATATTCGTAAAGAGCTATTAGCACAGCATCAGCGCTTTCTGGAGTTAGCAGGGGTACCCGCGTATTGGAGTGTGCATGAAAACGTACATATCTGGCCGACGTTGTTTCAATTTTTTACCCGCGTGGCTAACGAATTACACATCAGTACGATGCGTAACAATGCCAGAATTATGCTGCCGAATGCACATACTGCCTTTGAAAATAAACTTGGGCGCCCATTAAATTTTCTTAAAAATAAGATTATTGCGCATTTCTCATCTTGGGCACGGCGTGAAGGTATGTCCATGTCCGCAGGTCTGATTAATTTAGATGGTTACCCACTGGGTAATGTCTCGATTGAAGAAGCCGTCAGGCAGCTGGGCTATCCAAAACGTGAGCAGCCATTTGAACTGATCATCCATCCTGCGACCTATCTTGAACCCGGTTTATTTGGGAATTTATTAGATTCCAGAATCACAGAATATCGCTACTTTGCGCAACCTGAGGTCTTGGAGCGATTAGGGGGATTAGGCATTGAGCTAGTAGGCTTCAAGAGTTTATCGAGCAATAGTTAACAGGATTATGCCTATGAAAACCATTTGCCATATTGGTCCGGGTCAGCCTGTACATCACATGCGCATTTTCCATCGCATTTGTTGGTCACAAGTCAAAGCAGGATATCGCGTTGCAATGATTGCACATCAAGATGCAGAAACACACAACGACGGCATGCATATTCACGATTTGGGGCGTCTGCGTAACGCGACCTTGCGTTGGAATTTATGGTCGCGCTTGCAACGAAATTTTAAAGCCTATTTCATGGCGCGCCACATGCAGGCGGATCTGTATTTTTTTTATAGCCCTGAATTTGTGCCATTTGCGCTGTTACTCAAATGGCTGAGCGGTAAGCCCGTGGTCTTTGACTGCATGGAAGATTTTGTCGGCTACGCGCAGCAGCACTCGGGTATTCCAAAACGCCTGCGTGGCACGGTGGCGTTTATGATCAGCAAGGTTTTTGGGATTGCAGCAAGGCAGCTGGATTTTATCACCGTCGCCGATCAGGGAACGGCAGCGCAGTTTTTAAAACATACGCCCAAGGTACTGACACTTTACAACTTTCCAAGATTAGATCTATTTCCGCCAGCAGCTTCGTATGCCTTCGAAAAGCGCGAATTCGATTTAGTGTATCACGGTACCAATCATCGCAATTACTTGGAGCTGTTATTGGAGATCGATCAGCAATTGCTGGCCTTGGGGGTTGCTGCACATTGGTATATTTTTGGAACATTTGCCGAATTAGCGTGGTTTCGTGGTGCTATCGCACGCCAGGGTGCAGAACATCGTTTTGTGATCGGTGGTTTAGTGCCGCATGTCGAGGTCTTTAAAGAGGTACAGCGGGCGCGCATTGGGATTATTCCTCTACCCGCATTACCCAAGTATCTAAATAATATTCCGCAAAAACTTTTTGAATTTATGGCGTTAGAAATGCCCATGGTACTGAGTGATTTACCGCCCAGTCGTCCGTTTGTTGCAGAATCTGAGGCGGCTATTATGGTAGATCCTGATAGCGCTTTAGCCTATGCCATGGCTATCAAACAATTGCTGACAGATCCTGCCAGCAGTCAAGCCATGGGGCGACGTGGGCGGAAATTAGTCGCACAGCGATGGAATTGGGACAGCGAGGCAGAGAAATTGGCGTTGCTGGTTAAGTCATTATTAGAGCAGCAAGTTAACACTGACGCTGTGCAAGTTAATAATTGATTAATCTCAAAAAAAATTCCATTTTTGGCTAAATGGTCCACCCACTACTAGGTTAAACAT
>SXIZ01000313.1 GCA_005779525.1 Methylococcaceae bacterium | reverse complement strand
GGCAAACGATATTATTCATGCCAATGGTGGCAATGATGTGTTGTCCGGCGGTAAAGGGACCGATGTGCTAGATGGCGGAGAGGGGATTGATAGTTTGGTGTTATATCCAGCAAGTTTGGCAAATATCAAAGTGTATTTAACCAGCAATTTACAAACGGTACTGGCCAATAGTGCTACGGGAGAACGTGATACTTTTACGAGTATCGAAAAAGCTCTGATTGGAACGCAAAGCGTAGATGTCGGTTTTCTTGCTCAGGCAGGAAGTCAGCTAAAGAATATTGGTTTAGTAGATAAATTATTATTCAATAAAGCCCCTGGAATTGAGGATTTAATTAATTTATCAGCAGTTGCTAATAATCCGCAAAGCTTGATTGATAAGGTGCTCAGTTCTACAGCTGCGCAACAATCTTTGGGAGGGCTGGATAACCGTCAATTCGCAACGACTATTGTGAACAATGGTTTAGGTATTAATGATCAGAATACGATTAAAGTGGCAGAAGATTATCTTAGCAACCACAGCCGTGCGGAATTAGTATTAATTGGTATTCAATTTCAACCTGTTGTCGATCATGCTTTTGCAGGTGATGGCTTGCAATTGTTATAATTTGTAATCTTTTTGAGGTTATGCTGGCAGCGCTAGGCAAAGAGTTGCGCAACAAGGCGAACTTTTTGTGGCTACATGCGTATCCTCAATTAATTCACAGGATCAGCTTAGCGGCAGTAAGTGCTGCTTAACTCGGTAAATCAGTGCAGTGTATATTTGAGGTCAGATGAAAAATTTTTGTTACAGCCTAGTCGGGCTGATTAGTGTGTGTGCTATGCAACAAGTGCAAGCCGCCGATGAAACAGCAGCCGTGCAACTCGAAGCGGTTGCAGTGGTTGGCGATACGCCGATTAACGGCAGTCAAGTACCCAAAGATAAAGTCCCGACGAATGTACAAATTGTGACTTCCAATAATCTCCAAAATACCCAAAGTCTGAACATAACAGACTATATGAATCGGTATTTGGGTAGTGTCAATATTAATGATGCACAAAATAATCCCTTTCAACCCGATGTGCAATATCGGGGCTTTGCCGCATCACCGTTACAAGGTTTACCCCAAGGTTTAGCGGTGTATGTCAACGGCATACGTTTTAACGAAGCCTTTGGTGATACGGTCAACTGGGATTTAATTCCCGAAGGTGCGATAGACACCATGACGGTACAATCGGGTTCCAACCCAGCGTTTGGTCTGAATAGCTTGGGCGGTGCTTTAGCGTTAAAAACCAAAACTGGATTTACGGCGCCCAAACATGAATTTGAAGTGAGTGGTGGTTCCTGGGGACGGCATACCGAAGAGTTAAGTTCGGGCTGGAATAACGGCACCGTCGGGTATTTTTTTGATGCCAAATATTTTAATGAAGATGGTTGGCGCGATTTTTCCAACAGTGAAGTTAAACAAGCGATTGGAACGTTTAGTTGGCGCGGTGATCGTTCGGATGTGGATTTAACCTTGGCATCTGCCGATAACCATTTGCGTGGTAATGGCACGTTACCTTTAGAACTGCTGAAAGTGAATCGGAGTGCCATTTTTACCTACCCCGATATTACGCGTAACCAAATGTTTTTGGCGTCACTAAATGGCAATACTCAAATAAACCAAAATTTAAATATTTCTGCCAATATGTACTATCGACGGAATGCAATGAGTTCCTATAATGGGGATGGCAGTGAGTTTGATGGCTGTGATGCGAGTGGTGATGAATATCTATGCAATGAGGATGGAGCATTCTTAAAGGATTTACAAGGACTGGATATACCCTTTGGTGATAACTTAGAGGGTGGAACGATTAACACCTCACAGACCATGCAACGCAGTTTTGGTTTCGCGCTGCAGAGCGCTTATAACCGCAGTATTCTAGGGCATGCAAATCATTTTGTGGTTGGTTCAACCTTTGATAAAAATAGCGTGCATTTTTCCTCCGATACTGAGGTTGGCTCGCTGACGCCGCAACGTGGGGTTGCTGGCTCAGGTATCCTATTAGATGATTCCAGAGTGCGTTTAAATACCTCGACAGAAACCTGGGGCGCGTTTTTTAGCGATAATTTCAGTATTACCGAACAACTCGCCTTGACCGTTGCTGGCCGATACAACACAAGCGAAATAGTTTTGGACGATCGTTATGGGACCGCATTAAATGGTAAACATCATTATGAGCGCTTTAATCCTTCGGCAGGTTTGACCTATGCGATTACCCCACATTTGACGGCTTATGGTAATTATAGTGAATCTACACGTATGCCGACACCGATGGAGTTAAGCTGTGCTGATCCTAATGATCCTTGTAAATTACCCAATGCTTTTGTTTCTGATCCGCCCTTAAATCAAGTGGTCGCTGAAACCTTCGAAGCAGGTTTTCGTGGACAACTTAATCAAATTCCACACACGCAAATAGAGTGGAATGCCGGGGTGTTTCAAACCCTCAGTAATGATGACATTATTTTTCAAAGTGCCGGGGGAGCGCGGGCTAATTTGGGCTATTTCAGTAATGTCGGTAGAACTCGACGTCAAGGGATTGAGTTAGGCATGCAAGCCTCGGTGCTCGAGCGCTTGCGTTTATCGGCCAACTACACCTATTTGAGTGCCGAGTTTCGCACCGCCTTTTTATCGCACAGCCCCTCACATCCCAATGCCGATGCTGATGGCAATATCTCAGTTAAAAGTGGCAATCAAATCCCTGGCATTCCAGAGCATTTAGTTAAATTTGCGGTGGATTACGATATCTTCAAAAGCTGGACTCTGGGGATGAATATGCTTTACAACGCGCAACAATTTTTACGCGGCGATGAGGCTAATCAAGCTGAACCTGTTGGATCCTATGTGTTATTTAATTTGAAAACCGAATATCGCTTCAATGAACATGTCGCGCTTTTTGGCAAGCTGGATAATATCTTTAACCAACGCTATCAAAATTTTGGAACCTTTGGTAACACGGGCGATGTTCTAGAAAGTGCGTTAGGTATTGATGATCTTAATACCCGTTTCCTAGGTGTCGGTGCTCCAAGGGCAGGCTGGGTGGGGATACGTTTTACGCTGTAATGTAATGCACTAGCAAGGACGCTAATTTTTTTTAAGACTAACTCTCGTTATGCAACGTTTGGGTGATTTTTATATCACCCTTTTTTTTGCAAGTGCAGTGGACTGTCGGATAGGCAAAATAATTGCCTATCCTAGCATTCAAACAGCTTATTTAAAGACAGGCGAGCTATCGAGATTTTGTAACGGAATATTCCCGATTCTGAATTTAGCATCACTGTAAAATAGTTTTAAATCCAATAGCGCGATGCTTTTAGCCGAGGCGGGGACATTGTCGTAAGTCAAAACCACATTGGACGGAATATCTGCATTAAACTGATATTTAATATAACGCGTTGGTGGTTGACTGGATTTATTGCGCACCTGCACCAAGCTAGGGTCGTAAATATTGCCCTGATCATCAGTAAAACGCGCTTTAGCTAGCTCGCCGTCATCACCCACTTCGACTTCTTTATCTCGACCTAAACTTGTTAAGGCAATGGTGATTTTCGCTTGGCCACCCTGCAACGTGGCACTCACAAATTGCATTAAAAAATCACCGTTGCTAATTCCGGTTTGTGGATTAGGATCAATGCTCACTAAAGAAAAATCTTTTAATTTCAATACCACGTTGTTATAAGTGGTTGTGCCCACTAACACTTGTGGGATCGTCAAGGTTTGCGTGCTGGTATCAAATTTATCGATGGCATACGCATTGTGCACCAAACCCAATACTAAAAAGCTTAACAGCTTGGACGAAAAGCGTAACTTTGGCATAAAAATCCTCATAATCATTAAATTGAAATAACTGCTGAACTGCTGAACTGCGAAATTGCAACGAGGCAACAGCGAAGCAGATAGATTCTATCGGATTATGCGTTTTGGATGCTGTGATATTTTACCTAAACTGTAACCTTCTTGGCATTGAGTGCTACTTCGCAATTAAGGCCACAAGATGCACGTATAGCATGTCGCCGACGCAAGGAGGTGCATCAATCGCAAACGGTGCACATCATGTTGTTCATTAGATCCTATAGCGCTGGTGTAAGTATTAATTCTGTGTTTTTCGGGGTATAAATTCCCTCACGTTGATACATCCCATTCGGCAGATTACGAGGGCTTTTAATTAGTTAATATCAATAAATCCTACAATTGCGCGTCTAATCCGTATAAATACCCTCCCGAATGGAGCAATTGCTAATTTCTAGATGGTCACAGTGCCGAACGGGATTTGCAATTCCGTTCGTAATGTTTTGTGTCTATCACCACCACATTGGTTATTGCATAATTATTGCAGCGGGGTTGCAAACCCCGCCGCGCTCAGAGAAAGGTGGCTATAATTTATAACATTTGCTGACCATCGGCACTGTTTCTTGTTAACGCCTTGCTGCGAAATGCGGGGGTTACTTTACTCAGCACGAACGGTGCTTCAAGCTTTCAACTGCTTTTTCTAGATTCAAACGGGTTTTTATGGTGGTGGCTGCATACCCGATAAATTTAGTAATGTAAAAACCGGGAATAATCCCAAAACAGTGCAACCCTGTTTGGTTGCTGTTGGTGAATAGAATCTATCTTAAACTCTTTGAAATATTGTCTTGACGATGGGGTCCACTTTAGGGTCAGGTGCACGGGTAAGTTATTTAAGGTTTTAAATTTGGCGTGTTGCGCACCGAACCCGAACTACGCAGCTTTGACAAAATAAAAAAACTCGTCGGTCGGTTTAGCACAGCTTAACCCGATAACATCGCTATTCGTCATCATCCGTATAGGGCTGGGATTTGATGTGCGGCGGGATTTTGGGTAAGTTCGCTGTGCGTAGTAAGACCATGGCCATGCCGACCACAAAAGCTAAGGCGAGTAAAAAGATGACTAACCACATAGGTTTTTTCCGCAGTAAAAGTTTAGCCCATAGGCTTTTACGCTAAAATATACGCTATTTAATTCCATCTTTAAGCACATTATGAAAAAAATTGAGTTGTTATCGCCTGCCGGAACCCTAAAAAATATGCGCTATGCCTTTGCCTATGGGGCGGACGCGGTGTATGCCGGGCAGCCACGTTATAGTTTGCGGGTGCGTAATAATGATTTTCAGGAGGGCAATTTAGCAAAAGGCATTGCTGAGGCGCATCAATTAGGTAAAAAGTTTTTTTTGGCGACCAATGTGATTCCGCATAATGCCAAGGTTAAAACCTTTATGGCAGATATCGCGCCGATTATTGCGCTGCAGCCGGATGCGTTGATTATGGCTGATCCAGGCTTGATTATGTTAGTGCGTGAAGCCTGGCCAGAGATGCCTGTACATCTCTCGGTGCAAGCGAATACCGTGAATTTTGCCAGTGTGAAATTTTGGCAAAAAATGGGGGTATCGCGCATTATTTTGTCGCGCGAATTATCGTTGGATGAAATTGCTGAAATTCGCCAAGAATGTCCAGATATGGAGCTGGAAGTGTTTGTGCATGGCGCCTTATGCATAGCCTATTCTGGACGCTGTTTATTGTCGGGGTATTTTAATCATCGTGACCCCAATCAAGGGACTTGCACCAATTCTTGCCGTTGGAAATACGATACCTTGCCTGCGCACGAGAACGCGGAAGGTGATACGGTGTTAGCGGGGGCAGGAGCGTTGTCGATGGCGGATATTAGTAGCGCGAGTTGTGGCGGAGCTGAGCGCCATCCTTTGGCGGATAATATTTATTTTCTGGAAGAAGAGGGGCGTAAAGGCGAATTATTACCGATTATGGAAGATGAAAACGGTACCTATATTATGAATTCCAAAGACCTCCGGGCGATTGAACATATTCAGCGTTTGGTGGAAATTGGGATCGATAGTTTGAAAATCGAGGGGCGGACCAAGTCGCATTATTACGTTGCACGTACGGCACAGTCGTATCGGCAAGCTATTGATGATGCGTTGGCGGGGCGTCCGTTTCAACCGGAATTGATTGGGGTGTTGGATAATCTGGCTAATCGCGGATACACCGATGGTTTTTATCAACGGCATCATACCCACGAGCAACAAAACTATATCAGCGGCTATTCCAAAAGCCATCAGCAACAATTTTGTGGCGAAATTCGCGCTTATGATCCGGCGACTGGGCTTGCAGAAATTGAGGTTAAAAATAAATTCTCCGTCGGGGATAAGTTGGAGTTGATTTTACCCACGGGTAATCAAGATATCGTGGTTGAAAAAATGGTCAATCTGTATGGGCATGCCTTAGATGAAGCCTCGGGCAGTGGCTATGAAGTTAAAATTCCATTACCCCCGCTGTCACCTGAGTTAGGCTTATTGGCGCGTTATATTTAGGTAAAAAGTAGCTCAAGCTGTGAATTTGCAGCTTGAAGGAATTTGCAGTTTGAGGCTATCCTGATTTTCGGAGATTATGGCAAATTTTAAAACGCATCTGGCGGTAGCTACCGGAGCGAGTGGCTTAGCCAGTGTGACGTTATTGAATTTAAATTTAGCCACGCCCTGGGAAACGGGGAGCTATTTTTTGTTAGGGGTGTTGGGGGGCTTGTTACCGGATATTGATTCGGATCGATCGACCCCTTTGCTGATGATTTTCTATGGCTTATCCATGTATTGCGCCTTTGCGATGGTGTTTAATATTGCGCTGCAGTATAGCTTGGTGGAGTTATTTGCGATTTGGGTGGCAATTTATTTTGGGATACGTTATTTAATTTTTGAGATGGTCATCCGCGTGACTGTGCACCGCGGGGTCTTTCATTCCTTGTTAGCGGTCGCTTTTATGTTGTTACTCACCGCGGATTGTTTTTATTATGTGTTGCATAAAAGTGCACGCTATTCTTGGAATGCTGGAGTTTTTTTAGCTTTAGGCTATCTGGTGCATTTAAGTCTAGATGAATTATTTAGTGTGGATTTACATAATAAACGGATGAAAAAATCCTTTGGTACGGCCTTAAAACTGTTTAGCCGACAAAATAAAGGCGCGAGTTTATTAATGGCTGCTAGTTTGTTGTTGTTTATGCACTATGCCCCACCCGCAAAATCCTATTGGCAAACTTTGCAGCACACCATGCAGCACGCGGATTGGCAAGCAAAATTGCTGCCGCAGCAGCAGTGGTTTAAAGGCTTGTTAAATTAAACGCTGATTACAGATATTCCCACGATTTAAAACAAGCCGCTTGCCCGCAATAGCGTTGTTGGTGGTCGAAGATATTCCAAACCACGGCATTTTGGATTAAAAAGCGTTTACCCGTTTTAGAAATACGTACGCCAGCATAGTTATTGATATAGCCTTTTTGGCTGACTTCGGCCAGCAGCTGTGCTCGGGCCTCGCGATTGATGGCTTCGGCAGAGAAACGTGACGGCAGGGTAATAAATTCGGCAAACTCAAATTCGAAGAGTTGCAAGGCGCAACGATTAGCGTAATTAAATATGGGGTCTGCAGCGGTGTCATGCGAAACGATGGCAAAGGGTGCCTGCCAGAGGGCTTGACTCAGATCAGTGGTCGGCGATGCTAACTCTAATAACGCTTCGCCCAATAAAGCAGTATAGGAGGATTGTAGTAATGCGGCGTGCTGTTGAATTGCTGGAAGCATGCAAGTGGCAGGCATACTTAGCGCTCCTGTTTGCCGTGTAAGCGAATTAATAACGAGGCTTCATCTCGACTTAGGCCACAATTTTGCATCAGCTCATTTAG
>SXIZ01000312.1 GCA_005779525.1 Methylococcaceae bacterium | reverse complement strand
GCGGCAAAATTCCTTCTGTTAACCCAGGCAGCGAATTATTAAAACAAGCACGTATTGCAGTTAATAATGGCAATTTGCAACAGGCTGAGCGCTACTTTCAAGCACTGCTTGCCTTAGATCCTAACCATCCCGAAGCACTAGCAGGCCTGGGTCAGTGCCTGTGTTGGCGGCAAAACACGGTCGAAGGGCTACAGTATCTAAAACAAGCGGCACAGCGATTAGCTCAAACGCTTAAGCCAGGGGATTCCGTTAAAACCCTGATTGATTTAAGTCTGCAATTACTCCATTGGGGGGATCTACCGCAGGCGTTATCCTTAGCCGAAACCGCTGTCCAGCTATCACCTGAACATGCAGCCGCACTGAACAATCTTGCGCTCTGTTATAGCCGCAGCCACCGAGACCAGGAAGCGCTAGATTATGCGACTCAGGCATGCAAATTATTGCCCGATGAACCAGGCTGTAATATTTTATTGGCCATTTTAGAAAGTCGCACTGGACGACTAGCTTTAGCACAGCAACGCTTAGAACACATCCTGCAGGTGTCTCAGGACCCCGCGCAAACAGCCCGCGCTACATTAGAGCTCGGCAAGGTCTTTGATCAATTAGGGCAATACGAGCAGGCGTTTAGGGCTTTTTGCTCTGCAGGACGGCAGCACTTAACCTTACCCGCTATCCAAGCAATCCCCGCAGAGAGCGTTTTTGCGACCCTAAAAAGCTATCAATCCGGCTTTACCCCAGAACTATTCAGGCGCTGGCCAATAGCGTTATTATCTGACGACCACTTACCTACCCCTATATTTTTATTAGGTTTTTTGCGTTCAGGTACCACGTTAGCCGAGCAAGTTTTAGCAGCACACCCAGAGATCATCACCTCCAACGAAGAGCCCTTTATCACTACCGTGCTTAAGGAATTGCGTCAAATCACGCACTCTAACGAAGATATTCCAAGTTTGTTACAGCAACTCACTTTGCAACAGGTTAAGCAATTACGCCAATGCTACTGGCAGCAAGTTATTAATAAATATGGGAATAATGTACTAAATAACGTCTTTATCGATAAAATGGCGCTTAACACGATTGAAATTGGGCTGATCAGTTTGCTTTTTCCCGATGCCAAAATCATTTTTGCATTGCGTGATCCACGGGATGTGTGTCTCAGTTGTTTTATGCAGGCTTTTAATCCCTCACCCGTAACCGTTAATTTGTTTACTTGGACTGGAATCGCTCAACAATACGCTGCAATCATGGATTACTGGTTGGCAATGCAGCCACATATAGCCCCAGAGGTCTTTACGCTGCGCTATGAAGACACCGTCAGTGCATTTGAGACTACTTTTCGACAACTCTTTAAATTTTTAGGTTTGGCATGGCACCCTAACTGCACCCAGTTTTATACGCAAGTGTCTGGTCGCTATATTGCCACGCCGAGTTTTAGCGCCGTCAATCAACCAATATATACATCTGCAATTAACCGATGGCAACATTATAGTCAGCATTTTGCTCCGGTCTTGCCGGAATTACGGCGGTTTATTGAGGAGTTTGGATATGATTAATTGAGTCAATACGAAGATATTATTAAGATAATAACAATATATATCGCTTCAAGAATCTTTAGCTGGCTCTTGAACAGAATAATTCACACTTAAATTTCAGAAACCAGACCCTAGCCATTGCAAAAATTTTATATAAGACTTTAGCTAGAACTGTTATGCTTTTTCCGATAATATACGCAACTATATAGTATTAAATTTAGCATAATTTTATATATATCCTCTCCTGACGCTAAATACTGAGTAAATGGAATTAGTTGAGTTTTTTACTACAAACCCAATTATAAGCTAATCTCAATAATAGCTTGGATGCTTAAATCTTTTAGATGAACATAGACGATGAACATACCATTCCCCATTATTAAACTACCGCAGGCTATTTTTCTGGCTTTAGGCACATTTCCAATACTCAGCACCCCTGTAACTGGGTATGCAGGAATTAAAGAAGCCACCAATCTAGGTGTGTATAGTGGTACTGCTATCACGATCACCAGCATTACGCCTTTTAAAGCATTTGCTGATTATGGCGCGCTTAATCAAGGCTGGACCCATTCAGCACAATTTTTAACGTTGACCGTCGGCACAGCCAAAGATATCAGCGAGGGCAAAAATTTCGACGTGCAATTGACCATGACTGGCCAAGGCAATTTAGCGAATGTCGGTGCCGCTGCCATCGATAACCCAGCTTTTGCCCTATGGACGGCAGGCACCGCTAAGCTGTCTCCCGAATTAGCATTTGGTCAGCACGGCTGGAATCCTACCCGCGGTCCCAATGAAGACGCTATCAATGTTGAAGGTGCTAAAGATAAACTAGATGTCAACGAAACTTTCCGACGCGTTGGCGTTTTGAATGGGCATGAAGGTTGGATAGGCTATGTTAATGCAGGCCCAAGCTATACCTTAGATAACCGGGTTGACCCTTTAGCAGGCGATCCGCAAACGTTGTCAGGCAAATCAGTCTTAGATAACGTTTCCCACGGGGAATTAAATACTAGCAGTAAACTTTGGTTAACTAATCCCTCTGCCTCGAGTACCAGTTACACTAATCATTATTTTTTACAAGGCGAGCAAATGAGCGGCACCTCAGCCGACTCAGCGAGCATGACACTCTATGGCCTAAAAGCTGGAAATTATCTAATTGCGACTGGAGGAAGTTGTGCGACCACGCCGACTCCCAAAACAGTTTGCGGTATTGGTACACAATTTACCTTTACTGTACAACCCGCGCCTGCACTGACCGTTGACAACTCGGCGAGTTACGATTCTGCCACGCAAATCGTGACCTTACCCGATGTGCAATTACAAAATTTACACTATCGGGTGCAATTACAGTTACAAGTTGACAATACCTTCAAACTGCTTGCTTCAGAAGCCATATCCGCCGGATCACTACCCTACTCTGCTACCTATGATCTGGAATCAACCCGCCTCACCATTCCACGCATACGCGTATCAGGAAAAGACTATAGCGCGCAATTACAAAATATTGGTGCATATACGTTCCGCCTAGAACAGATCAGTGCACTGAATTAGTTGACCCCAGTTAATCCAAACTTAACGACCAGCAGCTTGAGGTAATTTATGCGTCTAGTTAAAATTCTGTCCCTAAACTTTGGTTTATGGCTAGCTCAATCGAGCTTCGCCCATGGACCACTCCCCGTCTCGCTTAAAGGTGCCCCCATCCCTCCTGTCCCCGGACTCACGGATGGTACCGATCCGATTGTAGTCGATAAATCCATGGCCATAGCATTAGGGAAAGCACTCTTTTGGGACATGAATGTGGGGAGTGATGGGATTGCGTGCGCCTCCTGTCACTTTCATGCAGGCGCAGATAGCCGGGTAAAAAATCAGCTAAATCCAGGATTAAAAAGCCCGCAGGCATCTGGAATAACGTTTGAGAAAACTGCATCGGGAAATGCGGGCGGTCCCAATTACACTTTAAATAAGCGTGACTTTCCGATACATCAATTTAATAACCCTTTTGACAAAAGCAGCGGGGTCAGTTTTGATAGCGATGATGTCGTGTCTTCCTCGGGGACATTTTCTGCTAATTTTAAACAAGTCTCTGCAATCAAGCCTTTAATTGATAGTTGTGAGCATCCAGCCGACCCGATCTTTCATGTAGGCGCAGTTAATAACCGTCAAGTTGAGCCCAGAAACACCCCGACGGTCATTAATTCAATATTTAATCACCGAAATTTTTGGGATGGCCGAGCTAATAATGTGTTTAACGGCAGTAATAACTGGGGCGAGCGCGATCCCGACGCTGGAGTATGGGTCAAAGATAACACTCAAACTTTAAGCAAACAACGCTTGCACCTTATCAATGCTTCGTTAGCCTCCTTGTCCGTGGCACCGCCATTGAATGACTTGGAAATGTCCTGTAAACAAAGAACATTCCCCGATTTGGGTCGCAAATTACTTTCCCGCCAGCCGCTAGCCCTGCAAAAAGTTCATCCTGAAGATAGTGTTTTGGGTGTCTTCACTCAAGGCAAACTGCAAGCCGGATTAAATACTCGCTATGCCACGATGATACAAAAGGCTTTTAATGCTAAGTATTGGCAAGCTACCGACATCATTAAAATAGCCAATCCCGCTGGAGAATTAAACTATACCCAAATGGAAGCCAATTTTAGTATGTTCTTTGGCTTATCCATGCAAATGTATCTCAGCACCTTAATTTCAGATGACGCGCCATTTGATCGCGCCACGCGCGATGAAAACGCTCGTCCTACGAATTTATCTGCTGCCGCGCAACATGGCTTTGACTTATTTGTTGATTTCCATTGTAATTTTTGCCACGCAGGCCCAGCTTTAACTTCTGCAGCCATCGTTACCAATGCCATGATGGTCGAAAATAACCCGAAAGCGTTTGGCACGCTAACCGCGGCACGCGAAGGTGGTATTAGCCGTAATACAATTAATCATGATGTGATGACTAATTTTGTGACACGCTTTATGGATTTTGGCTTTTTTAATACCGGGGTCACGGACGTTAACGGTGATCCAGGACTTGCAGCTACAGATCCCTTTGGTCACCCATATTCATTTACGGATCAATACCTCGCCTACTTGGCAGGCGACACCCAAAAAGTCGTCGATACCAGCGAAAGAATCCGTAGTTGTGATTTTATTAAACCTTTAGCGCGGCAATTAACCGACGACCAACCCCGCGTAGGATTGAATAATTATTTCAATTCGGAGGAAGCAGGAAGCATTCAAGCCGATCCAAACGGTAATCAAGCCTGTGTTAATCTGCAATATGGCGCCAGCATCGCCTATATCCCAACCCGCACAGCGGCGGCTGCGGCATTGGCTGATCCGAATACCCGACGCTTGGCAAAAGCTACGCAAGGCGCATTTAAAGTACCTAGCTTACGCAATATTACGTTAACCAGTCCTTACATGCACAATGGTGGCATGGCAACCCTGGAACAAGTTATTACCTTTTATAGCCGTGGCACAAATTTTGACAGTGATTTTAAACACTCGTTCCTGATTCCAATTTCTACTTTGCAATTTGATCAGTCAGCACGCGCCGATTTAATTGCATTTTTAACCACCTTGACCGATGAGCGCGTTAGATTGGAAAAAGCCCCGTTTGACCATCCAGAACTCATTATTGGTCATGGGCATTCTGGAAACGATGCGGTAGTGAATCCAGGCAATTTTATTGCGCCCAACTTGGCACAAGACGAATTAGTGGTCTTGCCCGCAGTCGGTAAGCAAGGTACCGACACACCGCAACGCAACTTTGAAGACAATCTTGCTGATTAAATACCAGTATAGACAGCATTAGACCGTAATCACTGAAAAGCGATTACGGTTATTGCTTAATACGCACCAGGCCTAGAGCAGACAACCCAGTTTCACTAACGCTGCTTTAACATCTGCAGTAGCTTGTACCTGGACAGCAGCAAACCCCGCAGCTTTTGCCCCTTGAATATTTTCGGGCATATCATCAAAGAAAAGTATCGATTCAGGCGCCACCCCAATTGCGTCGGCGACATAAGTAAATGCCTTTAAATCAGGTTTACGCAGCCCCATTTCCGAAGATACAAAAATTTGTTTAAAAAGTTCGTGTAAACGTGGAAAACGGCTAGACCACACATGCTGATGAATGGCATTGGTATTACTGAATGCATAACAAGGATAGTGCTGCCCTACTTGAGCGACTAAATCCAGCGTAGCACTGATCTCACCCACAAAAATGGCATTCCATCCGGCAGCAATCTCGGGAAGATTATCTTGGAGCTGTAAATGCTCGCGTAAATATTCAAAATATTCAGTCGCACTAATTTCGCCGCGCTCATGTTGTTGATAAGCTTGATCATGCGTGTATTTCGCCTGAATTTCGGAGAGCGTCAAACTGGAAATTTGTTGCCAATGGGCAAAAACCCGATTGAAATCGATATCAATCAGCACCCCTCCCAGATCGAATACCAATGCTTCAATGTTTGCGTGTGTCATAAGTGAATGGAATTTATTTAGCGTTTACGTCCCCTGAAGCACTGGAATTGAAACTTTCCTGGACCTCGAAGATCTGTGCTTCAAAATTAAGCTCGCTATCCTAGCAAAAGCGCGTCCCAAAAACATGGCAATCACAACATGCTGCTAAAAAATATTTTCTAGTTAATTTGACTATTTATCAGCCTGCCAGTAGTAGCAACAGCTACTCCACATACTCCTTGCGCAATACCCGAAACAGCATATCCTCCAGAAAGGTAACAGGGGTGCAATCGCAATTTAGCTCGTTAAAATCCGTTAATGACGGCAGATGTTCTCTAAAAAAATTTTGGAAATGCGCAATTTCAATGATGGTCGACGCTAAAGATTTTGGGTAGTGGTAATCCGGGTTGTACTCCAAGATAATATTGGCAATATGGTTACATAGGTCTTTGTATGGCTTAAATAACTTGTCTTTATTGTCCTCTGAAACGCGTTTGGTTAAGTAAGTTTTCGTGCCTTCGGTAATGATAATCTGATGTAAAAGACTTTCCTCAATATAACTGGTCTTCAGATCGTCCGTCACAGTGGTGGACAATAATTTAATGATTTTTTTTAACTTGACCACAGGATCTTCAATATTATGCGTTTGATAAATGACCTGATAGTGCAACCAAGTCCAATACCAAGCAGCAATGTAAATGAGCAAACGATGTTTGTTTTCAAAATAGCGATACACGCTGGCTTCTGTAGTGCCAACGCTTTCAGCTAGCTTTTTGAAGGTAAAAGCCTCAAAGCCATCTTTATGAATTAACTGAATGCTGTGCATGATGATTTTCTTTCCGAGTTCCGATTGCTCTGGGTTTCTCAGAAATAATTTTTCATTCATTTTTATCTGTAAACCAATTTCCATAAGACCTCTTTACTTTAAATACGACTCAACTGCAGCTAGGGTGCTCGTTCAGAATTAATGTTTAGCTACGCAAAAAAAATGTTTACAATCTATTATAATAGTAATACTATCTTTTAAAGATGTTTTAGTATTTGTAGTGATTGTATAGTTACGTAGTCTAAAAGTAAATATTTCTTCTGAGATTGAGAGCTTATGGACCATTCACATAGCCCCTGGCAACGATTACAAGCATTGATCAAGTTAGAACGTGAAGACATCGGGATACTCATCACTTATGGGGTAGGCATTGGTTTACTTTCCTTAGCAACGCCAGTGGCAGTTCAAGCGCTGGTCAACACCATTGCCTTTGGCGCCTTGTTTCAGCCATTAGTGATATTGACCTTAATATTATTAGTGTTGATAGGCTTTAGTAACAGCCTAGTTGGACTACAGTTTTATGTCGTGGAAATGTTACAGCGGCGTTTGTTTGTCCGCATTTTCGGTGCAACCGCAGAGCGTTTACAGCAGGCACAGTATGCAGTTAATAATGACTATCATTTGCCGGAATTGTCTAATCGCTTTTTTGATGTCGTGACGCTCCAAAAAACGGCTGCGGTCTTGTTACTTGAAACCCTGGGGTACGTGCTACAGACGATCATTGGTATGGTGCTATTGGCGTTTTATCATCCCTTACTATTAGCTTTTGATTTATTTTTTATCTCTGCCTTGAGTTTGATTCTGTTTAGTATGGGTAAAAATGGTCTAAGCTCTGCTATAGAACAGTCCAAAGCAAAATATAAAGCCGCTGCTTGGCTGGAGGATCTCGCCAGCAACCCACTTTTAGGTAGGTCTTCAGATCATAGAGCTTTTCTCAATGCCAACACTGAAACAATTGCCCATGCCTATGTTGAGGCATGCACACGGCATTTCAAAGTGCTCACCAGCCAAAATATCGGCGCCTTAGTTCTGCATACCTTAGCGAATACCTTGCTATTAGGTATGGGTGGCTGGATGGTGATCTCTAATCAACTTAGTTTGGGTCAATTAATTGCAGCCGAATTAGTGGTGAGTGCCATGATTTATGGTTTAACCCGCTTGGGCAAGACTTTGGATAACTTTTATGAAATGTTAGCCAGCGTTGATAAGCTCGGCTATTTATTGGATTTATCGCAAGAACAAGAAAATACTGGACTCCCGGAACGACTCACCACCCCTTATGAGTTAAAAGTCGAAAATCTTTCAGTACCGGGAGGCATACACTTAGATGTTTTGCAAGACATCAACTTTGAGGCCATTGCTGGTTCCCGCTGGGTAGTCACGGGCGCTATCCAAAAAGGTAGTTTGTTTGATGTCATTTATGGGTTACGTCTACCCAGTACGGGTCAAGTTTGTATCAACGGTCAAGATCTGCGCGATCTTAATCTGGGGCAGCTACGCAATTCGATAAGCTTAGTCCGTGACGCTGAAATCTTCACTGGCTCATTGTTAGATAATATTTGCATGGGGCGAGCACTCAGCTTGGCAGAGGTCAGACACGTTCTGGAGCAGATGAGTTTGAACGACATCGTTGCTGAATTACCCGAAAGTATGGAAACCTGGCTATTGCCTCATGGCGCTCCCTTAACCCCTGAGCAATGCTTACGTTTAACTTTAGCCCGTGCTTTAATTGGCCGCCCGAGTTTACTGCTATTGGACAGGGTGTTGGATAAGATAGAGCACACGGCCTTAGCTAACATTTTTGCTACTTTGTTTGCCGAAAATGCGCCTTGGACATTGCTCATCAGCAGCCAACGTCCAGACATCATTGCCCGCTTTGAACAGCAAATCCAACTGGATAACGGCAGAATGTTGTTGCTAGCAGCGAAACAAGGAGGTGATTTATGAAACATCAACATAACACAACCCCCGCCTGGATAAGTGTTGCACATACCTTAGCAACCCTAGAAACAGCGCCAGCTGCAAAACGCATTGCCCAAAATTTACTGAAGATATTTTTACTGTTGTTGCTTTGCTTAGCATTGACACCTTGGCAGCAAAATGTTCGTGGCTTCGGACGTGTGATTGCATTTACCGCTGGAGAACGGCAACAATATATCAGCGCCCAAGTTGAAGGTCGCATAGCGCATTGGCGTGTGAAAGAAGGGGCAAAGGTTAAACAAGGCGAGGTCTTGGCAGAATTATTGGATAACGACCCGCAACTTTTACAACGTTTAGCGAATGAATTGCAACTGGCCATGGCAAAGCAAACCGCCACCCAAACCCGTGTGCAAACCTTCCAAGAGCAGTTACGTATGGCCGAGCAGGCTCGTCCACAAGCAATCTCAGCTGCTAATTCGCGCGTGGCGATGGCGCAAGAACGCAGCAAGGCCGCCCAACAAGGGTTGCAAGCAGCGCAAGCGGCACAGCAAACGGCCAGTCTAAATTTATCTCGGCAACAACAATTACGGGCCAAGGGTTTAGCCTCGCAACGCACTATAGAATTATCGCAACTAGAAATGGCACAACGTAACGCCGAAGTCGCTAGATCTCAGGCTGCTTTAGATTCAGCCAAAAGTGAGGTTGCCGCCTTCACTGCAGACGCAGGAAAAATCGTGGCCGATGCTTCCGCAAGCGTTGAAAAAATACGCTCTGACCTCAATAAAGCCATTGAAGATCAAAACAGTATTGCGTCAGACATCTTAAAAATACAGACGCGCTTAGCACGACAACAAACGCAAACGGTAATTGCGCCACGCAACGGTACTGTCATGCGTTTATTGGCAAATCCTGGGGCAGAAATGCTTAAACCTGGACAGCCGATAGCGATGTTTGTGCCCGATACCGCAGAACGGGCGGTGGAGCTTTGGGTAGATGGCAATGATTTACCATTGATAGTCACCGATAGTCATGTCCGATTACAGTTTGAAGGCTACCCAGCGATCCAATTCGGCGGTTGGCCAGAATTTTCCGTAGGATCTTTTGGGGGCAAAGTGGCTTTAATCGATGCAACGGATGATGGCAAAGGCCATTTTCGCATCGTCGTCAAACCAGACCACAAGGATAAATCTTGGCCCACTGCCCGCTTTTTACGTCAAGGTGTGCGGGTGAATGGTTGGGTATTGTTAGGCAGAGTCACCTTGGGTTATGAATTATGGCGAATTTTCAATGGTTTCCCAGCATTAATTTTACCTGAGCCTAGCCCAGTAAGCTCACCCAAAGAAGAGGTGAAAAGCACTAAAGATGATGGGGGGAAAAGCACATGAAACTAATGCTCTTAGGAATCCTAATCTTACTACCCACAATTGCGCCAGCCACAGAGCCGAAGGGAAGCCCACAAGCGACGTTGACTTTAGACATGGTGGTGACTGCGGCTCAAAAATCTTTTCCTAGTTTGTTGGCTGCCGAACAACGTAAGCAAGTCGCTGCCGGAGAACTGACCGCGGCAGAAGGTAACTTTGATACCTTATTAAAATCTCAAAACCGCTGGTCGGTGACGGGCTTATACGAAAACCAAAACAATGAAATCACGCTAGAACAGCCTACCCAATTTTGGGGGACGACATTCTTTGGTGGTTGGCGTCGAGGGGTGGGCGATTACCCCATTTATGACGGTAAAAGTCAGACCACCGATAGCGGCGAAGCGCGGATTGGGGTCAATGTTCCCTTATGGCGCAATCGTGAAATTGATCGACGCCGCGCCAGTTTGCAGCAGGCGGAATGGGGCCAACTGATTGCAGGACATGAATATGAACAGGCATTGATCGAAGCGACGCGGATCGCTACCTACCGTTATTGCGACTGGCTGTTTGCGGGTCTACGCCTACAGGTCGCTAAAAACTTACTGCAAATTGCCGAGCAACGTGACCAAGGCATTCGCGAACGCGTGGCGGCAGGTGATATTCCCGAGTTCGAGGCCTTAGATAATAGACGTGCAATTATCGAACGCCAAGAACGCGTGGTTGCGGCGCAGCGCATGTTAGAGCAAAGTGCTATTCAATTATCACTGTATTGGCGAGATAGTGCGGGCAAACCTCAAGTACCTAAGCCCGAGCTGCTACCGCAACAATTTCCCAACATTGAAACCCTAAAAACCATGAGTCTGGACTCGGCTTTAGAAAAGTCACTGACGCAACGTCCCGAACCCAAACGTCTGGAATTGCAGGTCAAACAAACACAAACTGAAATGGAGTTACATCAAAATCAACGCAATCCAGCGATCGACTTTACCTTGAGTGCTGCCAATGATATTGGTAACAGTAAAGAAAAGCTTAATCGTAACGAACTGTATGTGGGATTGAATATTGACATTCCTTTACAACAACGCACCGCAAGCGGACGTGCAGAAGCGGCGGCAGCAAATGTAAGGCGTTTAAATTTTGATCGGCAATTACAGAATGAACGCATTGCAGCCGAGGTCAACGATGTATTTTCGGCGCTAGCCGCCATGCGCAAACGCTTAGCGTTAACTGCGGATCAACTCACTGCCGCTGAGCAATTAGCCGAAGGCGAGAAAACCCGTTTTGATTTAGGTGAAAGTACCTTGCTATTTGTTAATTTACGGGAAATAGCCAAAGGAGACGCCGCTTTGCAATACGCGGAAGCAACTGCAAGTTTGTTTAAGAGTTACGCGGATTACCAAGCTGTTTTAGGGATCCAAGAACAACTTTACGATTAAGTTTTATTGGCAACGGGGGACTTAGACGATGAACAAGCAAATAGATATCGTTAAAGCCTACAGTAAATATTTCTGCATCTGCAAATGGATTCTGGGAGCTGTAGTCATTTGGTTGTTACTACATTTCCCTGAAGTTTTCGGACACAGTATCCTATGGGTAGTGCACACTATTTACGAGGCAATCGCATTGCTGGTGGAAGAATTTCTGTGCCATGTGTTTGGCTTAGATAAATTTACAGCACAACTCATTGTATTTTATTTAACGATCGCAATCGGCATAAGCGCTGCAATTTTGGTCTGGCGAACAGCCCCCTGGAAGCGGGTGGTGCTTAAGTTTTATAACTATAAACAGCACATTCTGCATCTCTGGCACAACCAGTGGTCAACTAAAAAAATGCAGCTGATCACCGTGCAAACTGCCTTTATGTTGACTGTGTTTATGTATCTACTAATTTAACCACTCGAACTGCCTGCAGTCAGGTATGTCTGGGTTAGCAACATTTGCTAACCCAGACTTAAAAACCTAGGTGAGCAGTGCCCTGCTCTAGACAAAATTCAAGCAATTTACCCCACCCACACACGAGCATTACGGAACATCCGCATCCAAGCACCATATTCACCCCATTCCTCAGGATGCCATGAATTTTGGATGGTTCTAAAACAGCGCTCTGGATGCGGCATCATAATAGTAAAGCGTCCGTCTAGAGTCGTTAACGCCGTAATGCCGTCAGGAGAACCATTGGGATTGGCCGGAAAGCGCGTGGTTGCTTGCCCGTAATTATCGATATACACCGCACTTACGATGCCATTTTGCTGCGCGGCCTCTGGTCCCTGCAAGAATTCAGCCCGGCCCTCGCCATGCGCGACCACCACCGGAATTCGAGAGCCAGCCATATCCTTAAAGAAAATTGACGGTGAATCCTGAATTTCCACTAAGGACACACGGGCTTCAAATTGTTCCGAGAGGTTACGCTTAAATGCGGGCCAATGTTCGGCGCCAGGAATCAATTCCTGCAAACCAGACATCATCTGACATCCGTTACACACACCTAAGCCAAAAGTATCCGGGCGTTGGAAGAATGCTGAAAACTGTTCACGCGCACGTTGATTAAATAAAATAGACTTCGCCCAGCCGCCTCCGGCACCTAAAACATCGCCATACGAGAAGCCGCCACAAGCGACTAAACCTTTAAAATCTGCTAAAGACACCCGTCCATGAATGATATCACTCATATGCACATCGATACTGGTAAAACCTGCGCGATCAAACGCCGCCGCCATTTCAACATGTCCATTAACGCCTTGCTCGCGCAAAATCGCGACTTTCGGACGATAACGATTTGCGACACCGAGGGTAATATCTTGCTGCACATCAAAACTTAAGCGTGCATGCAAACCAGGATCGTGAATATCAGCAATGGCCTCAAATTGTTGTAGCGCACAGTCTGGATTATCACGCAACGCTTGCATGCGGTAGCTGACTTCCGACCAGTATTGTTGCAAAACGACGCGGCTGGCGCGGTATACTTCGGTGTCCGCATGGCGCAGAGTGAGTTCACCACTGTCGTTAACCGTACCGAGTACATGAGCAATTCGACTCAATCCATGCGCTGCCAAGATTTTTAGCACGGCGTCCACATCGTCAGTCGCCACTTGAAGCACGGCCCCTAATTCTTCATTAAACAGCACCGCTAAAAGATCTTCGCCTAAAGCGTCCAACTGTAAATCCACACCCAGACGACTAGCGAACAGCATTTCGGCGACCGTCGCTAATAGACCACCGTCTGCTCGATCATGATAAGCCAGAATATGTCCATGACTAAGCAAATCATACAGTGCACTAAAAAAGTGTTTGAATAGCTCCACATCATCCAGATCAGGGCAACTATTGCCTAACTGTAGATAGACTTGCGCCAATACCGACCCGCCTAATCGATTTTTTCCTGCGCCCAAGTCCAGCAATAGCAAAGTACTTTCTACTTTGCGTAATTCTGGAGTCAATGTCCGACTGACATCATCCACCGGAGCAAAAGCAGAAATGATCAACGACAAGGGCGAAGTCATGACTTTTTGCTCACCTTGCTCTTGCCAGACGGTTTTCATGGATAAAGAGTCTTTACCCACCGGAATCGCAATACCCAACGCTGGACAGAGCTCCATACCCACCGCTTTGACTGTGTCGAATAAAGCCGCATCTTCCCCTGGACTGCCAGCCGCCGCCATCCAGTTGGCTGATAACTTCACTTCATGCAAGGATTCAATGCCAGCCGCCGCTAGATTAGTTAACGCTTCACCAATCGCCATCCGCCCAGACGCCGCTGGATTGATTAACGCTAACGGCGTGCGCTCGCCCATCGCCATGGCTTCCCCGGTTAAGGCATAAAACCCGGAAGTGGTCACCGCAACATCAGCCACAGGCACCTGCCAAGGACCGACCATTTGGTCACGGGCAACTAATCCTGTGACCGAACGATCACCGATGTGAATCAAAAAGCTTTTATCAGCGACTGCCGGAAAACTGAGCACGCGCTTAATCGCTTCCGCCAATTCTATTTCACGGGTATCCAGCGGCAGCAAGTCAGGTTGCACATGCTGCACATTTCTGTGCATTTTGGGAGCTTTCCCAAACAACACCGACATCGGTAGATCGATGGGTTTGTCGCCCAGCAAATTGTCGTTGAGGGTTAAATGTTCTTCGCGCGTCGCTTCGCCAATAATTGCGTACAAACAATGTTCCCGCTCGCAGAAGCTTACGAACTGTCTTAAGGCTTCAGGCTTAACCGCGACAACATAGCGTTCTTGCGCTTCATTACTCCAAATTTGCATGGGCGTCATGCCGGGATCGGCAATTTGCACATCGCGTAATTCAAAATATCCACCCCGATCAGCGTCATGAATGATCTCGGGCACGGCATTGGACAAGCCACCTGCCCCGACATCATGGATTGAAACGATAGGAGTATCTTCACCCAAAGCATTACAGTGATTGATCACTTCCTGACAACGGCGTTGCATTTCAGGATTTTCACGTTGCACCGAAGCAAAATCCAAATCTTCACTGCCTGCGCCGGAAGCTTGGGAAGAGGCAGCCCCGCCACCTAAGCCAATCAACATTGCTGGACCGCCTAAGACTACAATCACGGTCCCTTCTGGAATCGTATGTTTTTTAACCAGCATAGGGCGAATATTACCTACGCCGCCTGCAATCATGATCGGTTTGTGGTAACCACGTAATTGTTGTGATTGCTCCCCAGTCACCCATTGTTCAAAGCTACGAAAGTAGCCGCAAATATTCGGGCGTCCAAATTCATTATTAAATGCTGCGCCACCCAGTGGGCCTTGCAACATAATATCCAGGGCAGAGGCAATACGCTCAGGTTTGCCAAAATCAACTTCCCACGGCTGGCTGAAACCCGGAATTTTGAGATGCGACACGCTAAATCCGGTTAACCCCGCTTTGGGTTGCGAACCACGTCCAGTAGCCCCTTCATCACGAATCTCCCCACCCGAGCCAGTCGCCGCGCCGGGGTAAGGCGAAATGGCCGTGGGGTGATTATGGGTTTCCACTTTCATTAGAATATGGGCATCTTCATCATAATAGGCATATTCCCCATCGAGCGGGTTACGAATAAAAACCCGCGCCTGTGAGCCTTGAATCACCGAGGCATTATCGCTATAGGCTGATAATATGCCTTCGGGACTTTGATTGGCGGTATTGCGGATCATCGCGAATAATGAATGCGCTTGTGCAACGCCATCAATAGTCCACGCAGCATTAAAAATCTTATGCCGACAATGTTCGGAATTCGCTTGCGCAAACATCATTAATTCTACATCCGTCGGATCACGCCCTAATTTCAGAAAACTTTCAGTTAAATAATCAATTTCATCCTCCGAAAGCGCCAAGCCTAAGGTGCTATTTGCAGTCTCCAAAGCTGCACGCCCTGAAATACTTAAAGGAACCCGTGTCAAAGGTTGCGGCGCATGTTCAGCAAATAAATCAGGCTCGGCTTGATCGCTGAAGACACTTTGCGTCATCCGATCATGAATTAATGCGCTAAAACTTTGAAGCTGTTCGGGACTTAGGGCATAGGCTGTCGTGTAATGATAGGCAATTCCTCGCTCAATACGCTGCACTTTGCTGAGTCCGCAGCGCTGAGCAATTTCTGTGGCTTTGCTGGACCAAGGCGAAATGGTTCCTGAACGCGGCACGACTAAAAGTGAATCCAGGTGCGTGTTGCTTGCCGTCGTACCCGAACCATAACTTAAAACACGGTGCAATATAGCCTGCTCTTGGGCCGTTAGTTCTTTGCTACATTTAACAAAATGCACAAAATGCGCAGCAATGCCGCTAATTTGCGGTGCAAACAATTGCACCGACTGCATCAATTTTTGTATACGAAAATCAGACAGGGCCGCAGTGCCAGAAACTTTTAACATGGGTAATATCTTTAGAAAAATAAGAGAGTTTGCCAAATGGCAATAGAATCACCTTCTGACATCAGGTTCACACAAGCCGTGCACATGATGTCAGAGACATTATTTTTTTTGGGTTACTTCAGTAATCGCTTGCTGTAGCAACGTTAATAATTGTACACATTGATCATTACTACAACTTGCTTGGTTAACTGGGGATACCTGAATGTCGGTTTGCTGGTCTTTGGCGAGCAGACTGATCCGATACTCTTGTTCCTGATTATTTTCTGGCCCAAAGACAAAATCCAAGCTGTCCCAAATGGAGTCATCTTTTAGTTCTTTGACCACAGGCTCAAACTGCACCAAAAAATAATGCTCATCGACTTTACGTTGCGTGACTTCCACCGACTTACGGGTTAACGCTTGACTGACAATCCGCCAAGATCGCGATAACGTCTGATTGACTTGCAGTAACGCAGCCCCACCAGCAGTGTGAATTAACTTTGCTTCGGTATTTTCGGGTAATTCAGTCAAATCCACATCAGTCGTGTAATCTTTTTCATTCACGGGCTGACGAAGATCTGGCAAGGAATTCTGCATAGCGTCGGCTGGTTTTCCTGAGGCCACAGTCGCAGGTTTTGCAGAGTCACTAACTTTAGCCGGACTTTCTTGAACGGATGGGTTTGGAGCTAATGGTGTGGCGGCATCCACAACTGGACTCTGTTTTAAATCCTCAGGTATTACCAATTCGGGTATTTCGGCCGTAAAACGATAATCTTTTTCCTTGTCTGGAAAATAGCTTTTAATGGTACTGCACCCTGTGATGACGGGGACGAGTAGTATGAGTGTCAAACTGCGCATCGGCATAAACATTAAAGTACACCTGCTTGTTGCATTGCAGCGCTAACCGCAGCATAACAATCTTCAGATAACCACGTTAACGGTAAGCGAATGCCATTGCCCATCAATCCAAGTTTGGCAACCGCCCATTTCACAGGAATCGGGTTAGATTCGATAAATAACTGTTTATGCAATCCGGTAAGTTTGGCGTCAATGGCTTCGGCGGTCACACGATCTCCGGCCATGGCGGCTGTTATCATCTCATGCACTTGCCGAGGTGCTACATTACCCGTCACGGTAATCGAGCCATGCCCCCCCATTAAACAAAATTCACAGCTACTCGCGTCATCTCCGGTATACAAAGCAAAATCCTCAGGGCACACAGCGCGTATTTGTTGAATACGGGATAAATCTCCGGTGGCTTCTTTCACCCCCACAATATTGGGGACGGCCGATAATCGGCCTATGGTCGCAGGTAACATATCACAGCCAGTTCGGCCCGGAACGTTATACAAGATTTGTGGAATATCTACCGAGTCAGCTACCGCTTTATGATGCAGATACAAACCTTCTTGCGTGGGTTTGTTATAGTAGGGAGTCACTAATAAACAGGCATCCGCACCTACAGCTTTTGCGCTACGAGTTAAGGCAATGGCTTCAGTGGTTGAATTTGCGCCCGTGCCAGCAATGACCGGAATTCTACCCGCGACATATTCCACAACAGTTTTAATGACGTCGCAATGCTCAGCTTCATCTAGGGTTGCGGACTCACCGGTGGTTCCTACGGCAACGAGGGCATCTGTACCTTGAGCAATATGGAACTCCACTAATTTACGCAAACTGACCTTATCCACTGCACCCTGTTCATCCATGGGTGTCACTAATGCAACAATACTACCTTGAATCATTTCACTCTTGCCTTAAAGAAGTTCATTATAAATTCTAGCATTATACCAAGCTATTTGTTAAAACTCAGCCTACCTGAGCAATAACCAATCAGTTCGACTTCGGTCCAATAAAGCTTCAAAGCTTAAATTGCGCAATTGATGTCTGCAAATTACTGGCAATTTTTTGCAAATGGGTGGCCTCATCAGCAATTTGACGGGCATCCGAACTCGTCGCAATCGTTACATCATTGATCGAGATAATATTTTGATTAATATGCTCGACCACCATTTTTTGTTCGGTGACGGCAACAGAAATATGGCTATTCATCTCTGAAATTTCTTCCGCCATCTGAGCAATGTTATCCAGTAATGCTCCAGTGCTTTGGATCGCGGTGACCGTTTGCTTGGATTGATTTTGACTATCCGCCATGGCCTTGACCGCTTCCCCCGAGCCAAGCTGTAAACGCTCAATCATATTTTGGATTTCATGGGTCGATGCTTGCGTGCGACTGGCTAACGTGCGAACTTCATCTGCAACCACGGCAAATCCCCGCCCTTGTTCGCCTGCTCTAGCCGCCTCAATCGCGGCATTCAGCGCCAATAAATTTGTTTGATCTGCGATACTCTTAATTACATCTAATACCGTACTGACATTTTCACAGTCACGTTCTACCGCACCGATAACATTGCTCGCACGATCAATATTTTGCGATAAGGTTTGTATCGCTTGTACGGTATTACTAACCATTTGTTTGCCCTCTCTTGCAATTTGATTGCTAAGGTGTGCATTTTCGGCAGCATGCATCGTATTATTTGTGACCTCATTGACCGTAGAAGCCAGTTCAGTTACCGTTGCAGCAACTTGATCTGTGCCTTGTTGTTGTTTTTGCATTTCGATTTGAGCACTTTGTGACATTTTGCTCAGTCGATTTGCAGTTATTACTAGCGCTTCAGTTTCATGAAATACTTGTAACATCAAATCTCGAAGCAACCCAAGAAAATCATTAAATAAGATAACAATTTCAACAACCTCATTATTTCCTTGATTTTGAATACGTCGCGTCAAATCACCGCCCCCCTGTTTGATTTTTTCGAGCGACAGTTTTAAAGCAGCCAACGGGGCTTGAATTTTTAAATACAACAACGCTAAGCACGCTAGCACAAAGAACAGCAACAGCATCGAAACCGTAATCGTCAACTGTCGATAGCGATCTAGATCGTTTTTTAGGGCCTGTCTGGCGTCATGTAATTGTTTAGCTTGAAGATCATTGATAACCTGCAATTCATCTGCCAATCGGGCAGCGGTATCATCTAAGCCCTCACCGGGCCGCTTCATGGACAAATTACCTTTTTCAGTCCCAAACTTGATATAGTCCCAAGCCATATTGACGCCCGCAGCGTGCATTAAATTGATTTGGGTTTTAATTTCATCCAATTGTGTCTGATGCTCAGGCTTAGACTGAGCAACTTTATTCAGGTTGGACAACGCTAGATTTAAATGTTTCTGCGCGTCTTCAAATCCCTCTTCGTCACGAGTTGCGCCAACATCAGTTAAAAATTGCTGAATCTCAACCACATGAAATCGGGTATCCGATAAGAAATCGGAAGTGGCTTGCTGTCGAACATCTTCCACAATTCTTAAATCAATAGAGTGAAAAACCTGCCAAAGAAATAGTACAAATAAAATATTGGCTACTCCCAATATTCCAGCAATCATGACTAACAAAGATTTAATGGTGGTGTTAGTAAACATACTGATCCTTATTCTATCGATACTCGTGCTATAGGTAAGTTGGAAGTTACATTCCAAGAAAATACGCCAGACTCAGGTGTCAATTCATACTACTAACATTTAGAGGCATTATCCACGGGAGAGACTATGGATACTCAGGATAAACCCTAGCGAACAAAGGAAAATTCGCCTGAAAAATAACATTTAAGCAAATCAGCCCACCAAATAATGTATTGTTTTAACAGTACTATTCAACAAAATTTAATAATACTTAAGAGTTCTTTACTAAATTGCTCTACATTATAGATGTGGTGCCGAATATTCCAATCGCTGACACAGACATAAATGCAAACTACATCACATTTTTCCGATCTTATTTTTACCCTGCAAGCTGATATGAGGGTGATTTTGACTATTTAGTCTCAAGGGAGGTTACAGAATATATCTGACATTTAGACTCAGGTTGATCAAAACCCAAGGTATCGAGTTCGGTTTTAGGATGCAAAAAACCTTCTATAGGCGCAACTGCAACCATAGAGCGGTCTGCGGCGAGTAAAATAGGTTGTCGTAACTGACCATCCCATGCACGAAATGACAGCGGATTCCCCTTGTAACCCTGTAAATTAAACTGTTCAGTCTTGATATACCCAAGAATTTTATCTAATTGCTCAGAATGCGTGCGCGTTGCTGCTTCGCCGAGCGTACGCACAGCTAAATAGGCCGCATAATCCCCCTCCTCCATCCAGCGTCCAGCGGCTGTTTTAAAGCGATTTTGAATTTGGGTCGCTCCCCACTGTTCATGGGTTTTGTGCCAGGAAGTGGCCACTAAGCCTTGAGAACCAATCACCGGGCGCGCCCGCCAGGTACGATAAGCCAGATATTCACCAAACACTCCCTGCTCATCCGCAACCACTAAGACATCATAGTCTTCAGTTTGGGTAAACACCGGAATGTCAGCTTGTTCGGATTTGCGTGCATCATAGGTATGATCCCAAGTTTTTTCCGCAACTAAATTCATACCAAAGCGTTTGGCCGCTCGTTTAATACTCTCTGCAAATAACCTATCTTCTGGGGTATTACCAACGACCAGAAACCATTTTTGCCAGCGTTTTTTTAGCATCAATTGTGCTAAGGCATCTGCGCGCATCGCCCGACTAGGCAAAATATGTAATACATTCGCACGACATTGTTCATTGCGTAGCGCATCATCCCGGCTTGCAATATCAAACAACAAGGGACGTTGTTCCACTTTGCTGTCTGCGATCGCAAGAATCTTATCGGCAGGTAGGTTTAATAATATATAGGCGTATTTGTTGGCAATTTTGCTGCTATACAGCGGTAATACCTCTTCTGCGCTTGGAGCTATGTACTTATCCAAGCTAAAATTTTGCCCGATAAATTGTCCGGTGGTGTTGTTATCTAAAATCCCTAATTGTGCGCCTGGCTCACCCAAATTACTGATAAAAGCATCCAAATTGGAGAGTGCCGCACTCGGTTGTGCCTGTACCCCAAGATAAGCGATACGGATTTGCTGTACCTTATCGGCAGCATCGACTCCAACAGACGTCAAACTCAGGAGCGCGCTGACTAAAGCAATTAAATAGAGATTTACACTAGGCAACATACATCATCATTCCTTAAGCAAAACGAATGCAGTCATTGTAACGGAAATGGATGTTTTTTGGCGCAGGAGTTTTAGTATCAACCCGACTCATCCAAGCACCCACTTACCTAGAAAATCTAGGTAAGTATTAGTGCTGGAATTCACCCTCAGGATTGAATTCACTAAAATGCATCAATCTAAAATATACCTTAACACGCCATCTAAGCGTGCATCACTGACAAAATAATCCGCTTGCGCTTGAACTGCAGGACGCGCCACCACCCCGCCAAAACCAATGACAACCGCCCCTGCTTGCTGTGCTTCCAAATCCGTTTGCCCATCACCGATCATCACTAGCGTTTGTTGCTTGGGATTTAATTGCCGACAAACTTTAGCTTTACCCCCGGTTTGCGCCAAGAGTGCGGTGCGATCAAAATCCTGATAACTGCCATCAGCATTAAAATACACATCTACCGCATGCACCTGTTCTGCAGGGATACCTAAAAACTGCGCCAACGGTAAAATAGCCTGCCGCAAACCGCCGCTGATGATATGCACTTTTGCACCCTGTTCTTGTAACTGGCTCACCGCCTCGCGTGCGCCGTCGACAAGCTGCGCAATATACAAATCTGCGACCCAAGCTATCGCCGCACGATCAGGGCGAATTGCGTCCAAGCGCTGTGCATAAACGTCTTGCAAGGGGACTTCGCCATTCATCGCCGCATGCGTTAACGCCGCCATTTGCTCACCTAATCCAACCCGCCGCGCCAGCTCATCGATCCCTTCAATCGCACTCAAAGTACTATCACAATCAAAACAGACTATCTCAAACTTCATATCACCTTACTCTTATCCAAAAACTGAGCTTATTAATCAAATAACCGATAAATTCGGTCTACTTTGAGCAGCAATTCTCATTATTGATTCTATTGCACTCCCATAATGAGAATTGCTGACAATGGAGTCCTTATTGCTGTCGGGTTACGCTATGCTAACCCGACCTACCGTTTTTTTATGCCTAATGAAATTTGTCAGGATCACGTAGGTCGGGTTGGGTGCGCAACACACCCATTTTAAATAGACATTTAATTTACCCGCGCACCTAACCCGACAATTTTGCAGCAATTCTCATTATTGATTATATTGCATTCCCATAATTAGAATTGCTGTAATCTGATTACGTTACGCTAATTAAGCAAATTACATAGCTTAGCAGCTTTGTTATAATCCCTTCTACTAAAAAACTCTGCTAAACGCCGTAATACATGCAAACTTCAGCGCCTAAATCAACTCTCGCTCAACTACCCGTCTGGCTAAAACGCCTGTTATTGGGCGCATTGGTCCTCACGCTGGGGGTAGCTTTAGGTTTATGGCACCCTGAGCCTCCTCCCCCAGCGCCTAAAGTCGTGTTTACCGGGATCGATGGCAAAAGCACCGATTTACAAGCTTTACGCGGCAAACCCGTGTTAGTCACCTTTTGGGCGACGGATTGCCATAGCTGCGTGGAAGAAATTCCCGACTTAATTGCACTCTATGAAGCCTACCATGCTCGCGGCTTAGAGATTATCGCAGTCAATATGTATCATGACCTACCCAGCCATGTGGTTGAGATGACGCGCATGAAACAAATTCCCTATACCGTCGCCCTGGATGTACAAGCGCAACATGCACTCGCATTTGGCAGAATCCTAGCAACCCCCACCACCTTCGTCATTTCACCCGACGGCTTAATGGTCAAACAAATTATCGGAAAATTTAATCCTGAACAAATGCGAGGCTTGCTTGCGCCTTATTTATCCTAAACCGACGAGACTCTGTGCTTGTAAGCTGACTGACGACGAGGTCTAGGTGTCCAAAAAATCCATCCCAGATAACGAACTGGAGCTGTTTCGACAAACCGTTGGTCAGGTGCAACGTATTACGAACAATCGTTTGCATTTGACGCCCGATAAAAAACCCCCGCCTCGACCTAGAAGCAGCGATCCAGATTACGCTAGCAAGCTAGACCACGCGCGAGAAATTAATGCTGAAACTGTCAGCAATGAAGACACCCTGAATTATTTAGGGTTTGGTCTACAAAAGAAAGTCTTAAAAAAACTACGTCAAGGCCAGTATGGTCTCGATGCGGAATTAGATTTACATGGCTTAACCAGCCAACACGCTAAACAACACCTTTTAAAATTTCTGCATCACTGCGTAGAAGAAGGTTACCGTTGCGTGCATATTATTCACGGTAAAGGCTATCGCTCAGCGGATAACCATCCGGTGTTAAAAAATCATCTCAACTTGTGGCTACGCCAACACCAAGACGTCCAAGCATTTTGCTCGGCTGCACCCCGCGACGGTGGGGCGGGAGCGGTGCTGGTATTATTAAAAATCTCGGATAAATATCGCGATGCCCAGACCGAGTTGCTGGAATAGCTTAAGCACTCACAGCAATAGATTAGGTGCATAATTCTAAGATTAAAAACTTGCTGAGCATACCTACTAGATGTCACTATAAGTCTTCTGAGCAATAAGCGTGAGGGCTTGAGTTATGAGCACACAACAAAATCCAGTTTGCGTAGTTATCGGGGTGGGCATTGGCAATGGGGCAGCGATTGCCCGAAAATTCGCGCAGTCTGGCTATAAAGTCGCCCTGCTGGCACGAACGCCTGAATTCATTACACAATTGGCTGCCGAATTAACGAACACCCTTGCCCTCACCTGCGACATTACCCAAGAACAAGACGTCATCGCAACCTTCGCACAGATACGCGCAGAACTCGGCGAAATCAGCTGCTTAATTTATAACGCTGGCGCAGGTTCTTGGGGGACCGTAGAAGAAATTACTCCCGAAGTTTTTGAAGCGAATTGGAGAGTCAATACTCTGGGGGCTTTACTGGCCTCACAGCAAGTAATTCCAGACATGAAAGCCAAGGGCTCGGGTAATATTGTGTTTATCGGCGCAACCGCCTCGCGTCGGGGCGGTGCCAAAACAGCCGCATTTTCCCCAGCCAAAGCAGCACAACGTACGTTGGCTGAATCGATGGCACGTCATCTATGGCATTTAGGAGTGCATATTGCGTTATTAATCATTGATGGCATCGTGAACCTCCCGGCGACGCGACAAAAAATGCTCGATAAAGACGATAGTTTTTTCGTGCAACCTCAGGACATCGCAGAGTCAGTGTATTACCTATGCACCCAACCGCGCTCAGTTTGGTCTTTTGAGCTTGAAGCGCGACCTTTTGGAGAAAGTTGGTAATTTGTAAAACTATATCCAAATGGATATAATTAATAGATGAAACCGATCTACTTCCTGGGAGACTCTCTAAAATGTTTACGTGCATTTCCAATTGGCGCTAAGCAGGATGCCGGTTACCAATTAGATAAAGTACAACATGGTCAAGCCGCAGATGATTTTAAGCCCATGCCAGTAATTGGTGTTGGTGTAGAAGAAATACGCGTTTGGGATGATACGGGTACGTTTCGCGTCATTTATACCGCACGATTGGCAGATGCTGTTTATGTTTTACATGCATTCCAAAAGAAAACACAAGCTACGTCCAAGCGTGATATTGAAATTGCCAAAGCACATTACACTCAATTGCTACGAGGTACTACATGAATCTTACAACCACAGAAACCTATACCAGTGTTTGGGATGCGATTAGTGATACCCAGGAAGAAGCGGCTAATCTTCAAGTACGTGCCCAAATGATGACAAAGATTTGCAATATTCTGACAGAAAATGGCTGGACGCAAGCAGAAGCTGCGAAGCGATGCGGTATTACACAGCCACGTATCAACGATTTGGTGCGTGGTCGGATCTCTCGCTTTTCGTTGGATGCCTTAGTAAACATTGCCGCTGCATTAGGAATGCGGGTACATATAGAGTTAGAAGCGGCTTAATTCAGTAGGTGATGGCGAGCCCTGCGAAAGACAGTTTGGGGGTTTTTAAACTTAGCAACCACAACTAAAAATCATCGTTCATTTGCAGAACTTCTTCTGTCTTGATGCCAAATAGCGTAGCACTGATATTGAGTACGTTTGCAAATTGTTCTACAGAGGCCGATTCGAACAACTAGAATTAGCCAGCCTCTCTTGAATTTAGGGAGTATCGCAGCCCCCCCTATGTGCAGGCAACAGGATTTCAGAGACTAGGCCAAATGCGAAACACTTCATAAAAATTCTTAAATTAAACATAAAAAGATTCATTTCAGTTTCATAAACTGTGTGCTATATTAAACTTTAATGAGAATGATTATTGATAACTTTAGCACCCAGGATTTTTTTATGATGACTGATAACTTTAGAGATCTCGGAATTGGTGACAGCGGCAAGATTATTGGTTTTGACAAATCCGGTAAAGCATATCGTAAACGTTTATTAGCGATGGGACTCACTCCCGGCACAGAATTCAGTATTACCCGCTTTGCTCCTATGGGAGACCCGGTTGAAATCAAGCTGCGTGGTTTTGCACTCACCTTGCGTAAAAATGAAGCAGACGTTTTGGTGATTGAGAAATTGCAATGAAAACCAGCTTTACTGTCGGTGTCGTCGGTAATCCCAATTGCGGAAAAACCACGCTGTTTAATGTACTGACAGGCGCACGGCAACATGTAGGTAACTGGCCAGGGGTCACGGTAGAAAAAAAAACAGGTGAGTTTCGCTTTGAAAACTACACCATCGAACTGGTCGATTTGCCGGGCACCTATTCTTTAGAAGCGGCAGATGACCAGATTTCACTCGACGAAAAAGTTGCGCGTGATTTTGTCGCAGGCAAAAGCGCGGATTTAATTGTTAATATCATTGACGCCTCCAATATCGAGCGCAACCTATATCTCACTGCACAATTGCTAGAAATGCAAGTTCCGATGTTAGTCGTGTTAAACATGATGGACATTGTTAAACGCCGGGGCATGCAAATTGATATCGAGCATTTAGCCACCCTGCTGGACTGCCCAGTGATTCCGATGAGTGCCGCCAAAGCACGCGGAGTGCATGAACTCAAAGTTGCAATTAATCACGCCGCCCTGCAGCAGCATATTCCTAATATCACGATCGCTTATGTTCCAGCCATTGAAAGCGCGATTCATCAATGATCTGCGCTATTGCCCCTAGAAGCCCAGCAGCATAACAGCAATTTGCGCTGGTTGGCGCTGCGCTGCTTAGAGGGAGACACCTTAGCGCTTGAATTTGCAGGCACTACGCATCAAGAGACCATTCGCAACTTACAACATCAAGTAGAAACTGCCACCGATGATGAAATCGATATCTTAGCAGCCGATGCCCGCTATGGCTTTGTCAATCAACTTACTCAGGCTGCGGTCATCAAGTCTACCGAAATCACCCACCATACCAGCGATAAAATAGATAGGATTGTACTGAATCGCTACCTCGGGATTCCGATTTTCCTGTTGGTGATGTATGCCATGTTTATGTTCACCATCAACATCGGCAGTGCCTTTGTGGATTTTTTTGATCAATTAGTTGGGGCGTTACTGGTAGACGGCGTCACTGAGCTCTTAAGCAGCTATCAATGGCCTAGCTGGCTCATTGTATTGATAGCGAACGGCATGGGTGGAGGAATTCAAGTGGTGGCCACCTTTATTCCAATAGTTGGCTTCTTATTTTTATTTCTTTCCGCTTTAGAAGACTCGGGCTATATGGCCCGAGCGGCCTTTGTCATGGACCGCTTTATGCGCATGATAGGCTTACCCGGAAAATCCTTTGTGCCGATGATCGTCGGCTTTGGGTGTAACGTACCCGCGATTATGGCTACCCGAACGTTGGAGAATCAGCGTGATCGGATACTCACAAATATCATGAATCCGTTTATGTCTTGCGGCGCCCGCCTGCCAGTCTATGCCTTATTTGCCGCCGCATTTTTTCCTGTGGGTGGTCAAAATTTAGTCTTCGGTCTGTACTTATTTGGCATCATCGTTGCCATCCTGACTGGCCTGATCATGCGCCACACTTTATTTAAAGGTAATTCCTCGCCTTTCATTTTGGAATTACCGCTTTACCACTTACCGCAATGGCAAAGCGTATTACTGCGCACCTGGGATCGATTAAAAACCTTTATCCTGAACGCCGGAAAGATTATCGTGCCTATGGTGCTGACCTTAAACTTTCTCAATAGTCTCGGGCTCGATGGCAGTTTTGGTAAAGAAAACTCCCAACAATCGGTGCTCAGTGCGATAGGCCGCAGTTTAACCCCCGCATTTGCACCCATGGGTATTACGTCCGATAATTGGCCTGCCACTGTTGGCATTTTTACTGGGGTGCTCGCTAAAGAAGCGGTTGTCGGAACCTTGGATGCACTCTATAGTCAAATGGGGAACAGCGATCAACCCGAATCTAACGAGGCTTTTGCCCTGATGCCAGCCTTAGAAGCCGCCTGCATGACTATCCCTAAAAACTTCGCGGCACTGGCTGACAATCTGCTTGATCCACTGGGCTTAAATATTGGTGATGTGTCTAACTTAGAGCAAGCGGCGGCCGAACAAGAAGTGAATGCAGGCACCTACAGTGCAATGCAACAAAGTTTTGATGGGCAACGCGGCGCCTTTGCCTATTTATTATTTATTTTGCTGTACGCCCCTTGCGTTGCCGCAACCGCTGCAATTCACCGAGAAACCGGAACTGGCTGGACCGTATTTGTTATTCTGTGGACCACAGGCATCGCTTATATGACTGCCACTATTTTTTATCAAACCCTGTCGTTTAGCCAACATCCGGTGTATTCCGCTAGCTGGATCGCTAGCCTAATGCTGCTGTTTATTTTAACGTTAGTGGGGCTCTGGTTATCTGGACGCCAGCAGCACTCCCACAGCCTGCCGAGTGCCAACTCATGATTTTATCTGAACTGCGTGACTATATTCGAGCACAACGCCGCGTCATTTTAAATGACCTGATCATCCACTTTAACGTGGACGCTGAAGCCCTGCGCGGCATGCTGAGTAAACTGGTCAGTAAAGGTAAAGTGAAAAAAACCTCAGCTGAAAATAATTGCGGCACCAGCTGCTGCAAGTGTGACCCAGCTATGACTGAAATCTACGAATGGAATGATGAGTCGTTAGTTTAAATGTATTTTGAGGCGATAGGCTTTTCAAAATAACCTGATGGTGAACAGCTTAAGCCATTCCTGTTGTTTCCTCTAGAACTACCCCTAACCAGATTCTCGGTAAGCTCTGCTATTGCGCTATCCCTGCAATAGCAGGCAGGTATCGTGAACAGGATCGCCTTAATCACCCAAACATATTCAGCTGCATATCCAAGCTACGCTCCAGTAACCAAACTAACGCCACCAGCATAATGCCAGTAGACCCCGCTTTTAACACCACCAGCGGATACAAAGGATATCGGCTAAAGAGACTGATAACGGGCAATACCACACTCACGATAGCTAATTGCCCAAACTCTACTCCCAGATTAAAGCCTAAAAGACTCACCAGCCGTTGCGCGGCGGGTAAATCCATGTCCAGCAAGACACTGGCAATGCCCAAGCCATGAATCAAACCAAAACTAAACGCCAATAAGGCGCGGCGATTGGCGCAGAGCGGATCGATATTATTGAGTGCTGCCAGCACCACAGAAGCGGCAATAGCCGATTCAACCCAACGTGCAGGCAGACTGACATAGCCTAGCACCGCGAGACTCAAGGTGATGGAATGCGCCACGGTAAAGGCTGCCACGACACGAAAAACGTCCCAAAATGTGGCGGAAAAACGGGTGTTGACCGCCCACTTTTTACCCAGCGGAACGAGGGCTGCAGGTAAGAGCAAACTCAATAAAAACAAAATATGATCATAGCCTATCCAGATATGCCACACCCCTTCGAGCGCGAAACGGCTTAATTCTGCCCAGATACTCTGCGGCTGAGAAGCGATAAATTCACGTTGTGCCTGTGTTGGGCTGAAAATGGCTGATTCGCTCTGTTCAGCGCGCGTTACCGTCATTAAGCCACGATGCTGCGGATCCAAATCGAAAAACAATTGGTAGGCGACCTGTAAGTTTGTTGGGACGACTGTGCAGCTTGCCAAAAATTTTAACACCGCATAGCGACCATCGCTGTGGCTATCAATCAGCAAATCTTGGATTTGCATGGGGCAAGGTTGCTGGGCACTACTGAGGGTTAAACGCGGGGTTACGTAGGCATAGAGCGCATTTTGGCGATCCAGCAACTCTCCCCAGGTGATCTGACCATCATTATTGCCATCTAAACCCAAAGCATAATCCAAATCGCGCAACGCTATGTCCCATTGCACGCTCACCTCTTTATCCACTATGTTGACTGCAAGGTAACTGTCACTGGGTTTGTGCGCTTGGGCGCTCATACTCATCAACGCTAAAAATACGATCCCGAGCAAGACTTTCATAATGTTAATCCTTGGCATTGACTCAACAACGCGGCTAAACGTCGGTCTTGCAGCTGATGGCGTTGAATAAATTCGATAACTGGCTGTGCCCGTTGATAATCACCTTTAGCCATTGCAGCTTCCAAAAAAATACGCGCATCGCGCGGCTCGCGTTGCAATTGCCAATTGCTTTCTGCCAACGACAATGCCGCATCAGTTTGGTGTAATAGTTGTAAATTAAAACGTGCTTCTTCGGCTTGATGGCGTGTGTCACCGCGTAAGTGACTGGCGCTGAAGCGCAGCTGCAGAGTATTGATGTGTTCCGCCAACGTCGCACGTTGTAACTGCTGTTCGGCTATAGTTAAGCGTAATAACAAACCATCATGACGAGTTTCCTGCTGCAGTAGTTTTTCCACCTCGCTATAGCGCTGTTGATCTAATAAAAAATCAGCGTAAGTTGCTAGCAAATAGCCATTACGCTCAGCCAACCCAAATGCCGTTTGATAATACCTTTCCGCGTTGCCGTTATCGCCTAAACGTTCCGCCATTTCAGCCAACGTCACCCAGAGCCATTGCTGTTCAGCAGCATCGCCGTCCACATGATGCTGGGCGATAAACTGTAATTGTTGATAAGCCGCGGGTAATTGACCAGTCAAACTGAGGTTGGCATGCACACAGACGGCGGCCTCCAAAGGCACCGCTAGGCGCAGCAACGGCTTACAGCTATGCAATGCTGCCATATAGTCACCTTGCACTTCCTGAATTTGCGCCTGCGTCAACCACGCCTGCGCCAACCTAGGCTGTTGGCGTAAGGCTAGCGCTAACAGCTTTAAGGCGGCGGAAAATTCATGACGGTTTTGGTACAAAGTGGCTTGTAAGGTTAATACTTCCGCATGTGCTGGCACTTGTGCTAACCAAGGTGCAAGTGCCGCTTCGGCATAGCCATAAAAGCGCGGATCAGCCTCTGAACGTCCCAAGGCAATATACGCTTTAACTAAGGCCAAAACAGGCTGCAGGTCTTGCGGCTGACTGGCAACTGCTTGTCGCAGTGCCTGAATTGCCAGCCAATGTTTTCCTTGTAACGGCAGTTGCTCCAGAACCTCCGTTGCCAGCGTTGGACGATAAGGCTCGGCCCAAAGCGGCGTGTTTAAACTGCACAAGAGTAGCAGTAACCCCAATTTGGTCTTATTCATTGTTGATTGCTCCCTAATACTTTAACCTAGAAAGAGCAGTTGAGTCCTATAAATTCCGTTCGTGCTGAGCTTAGTCGAAGCATGAGCGGAATTTATAGGACTCACCCATCGGGTGAAAGCTTGAAACACCGTCCATGCTTCGACAGTGCTCAGCACGAACGG
>SXIZ01000311.1 GCA_005779525.1 Methylococcaceae bacterium | reverse complement strand
TTTAATTGTTTATAAGCTAAATTTAGATAACGCGCCAAGCAATTAGCATTGACGTCCCAGCGCTCGATTGTCGTATATATAGATTGAGTCAGGCAAATTGCTGCTATGCAGTGTCTTGTTAGTCACCAATCTCAAGGCTAATCCTGGGTGTTATCAGTGACTAAAAGTCTTGCAGCTATAGAAAAAGTGTGCAGCTAAGCGAGTGGCAGGCAAGTTTTAATGTCGTTGTTTAATTGCTTGTGCCAATTGATGTACCGCCATGGCGTACTTATTACTGTTATTGTATTTTTTTATAACATTAAAATTGGTATTCGCTTGCCAATATTCATAGCCCGCGTCGGTCCCTAGCGCAAAACTGCCATCTATAGTGTCATCTTGGGTGCGTGTCACCACGGCTTGCCGAAATTGCCAGCCATGGCGAGAAAAATAGTGCGCGACACTGCCAATCGCATCTTGCGGATGCCATAAGTTACGCTTGCCATCTTGGTTAAAATCTATCGCTAAGCGACGAAAACTGCTGGGCATAAATTGTCCAAAGCCCATGGCACCCGCCCAAGAGCCCACAGGATCTTTAGGATTGTAGTGCTCTTCGCGTGTCATCAATAAAAAGTTTTCCAATTCCTCTTGAAAAAATTTGGAGCGTCGGGTGGTATCGAATGCCAACGTGGTTAAGGCATCAAACGTACACGTATTGCCCATATTGCGCCCATAAAAGGTTTCAACCCCGATAATGGCGACAATATACTCGGGATCAACATTGTAAGTCGAGCTGGCACGCTGAATGGCATCGGCATGGGTTGCCCAAAAGCTAACACCATGATTGATATGTGCCTCATCTAAAAACTGCTTGCGATAGCGCGTCCAGCTTCCCAGTTTAGGTTTCGCATTTTTAGGGCCAGTAAATACCGGAGTATTTTCGAGGCGCATGACATAATTCAATCTTTGCGCTTGTGAAAATAAATCATTCAGATAACTTTCCTCGAATCCATGGGTGTTGACCATGTGGCGGATAAAGTTTCTAACGGCAGTATTATTAGCGTACAGTCCTGTGAGTGGGTGTGCAGGATATTCATAGGAACGCGGTGGCGTCAGCGGGACAGTCGGGCTAGGAATATTGCTGATGGGAAATTCTTCCTGGGTTGCACAGCTGGCGAGTATGACGATGCTGGCAAGGGTTAGTCCACGGGTATAAAAGTGATGCTTCACGGGGTTACTCAGTAGATTATTGTGGAGAGGGTACAGTGGTTTGCGGTGACTCAGTGTTGGTATTGGACCATATCACTAGGTAACCCCAGAGCACGCCGATAGCATTTAGGCTAATATCGCGCCAATTTAAAGGGCTGCCAGGGTGGTAAGCCTGATAAACCTCATCCAAAAAGCCTGCGATCAGGCTGGTGATGATTGTGGGCAGAATGCGGTGATCAAACAGGCGTAATAGGACGCAGGTAAACAGGCAGTACTGCATAAAATGTATATATTCAATCGCGAATACAACCAATTGGTTATACAGCGCCGCCAGGGTGAGCGCAAAAATAGTCCACACGAACAATTTGAAATATTGGAGCTTGGGGCGACTTAAGCGATAGCCTAACCAGGCTAGGTGAACAACAACTAACACTTTGCCTATCAATTGTATGGTCGCGGTATACACTGGCTCACTGTAGCTGTCGCGTAAGGCGTAACAAATATCAGAAACGGGAATATGTCCGTAAATAAAGAATAGATAAAGTGCGATGGCTATAAATAGCCAAAACTGGGGCACTTGTCTTGCAAAATTAAACAACATTGAGACCAAACTAAAGGAGTAAAGCAAGTGGACAAAAAGAAAATTATACTTGGTTTGATCAGGACTTGGACAGAATAACTTGAAAGAGCATTAAGTTTTTTCAGCGAACTAAACGGTCATACCGAATCGCTAATGCAGTTAATTGATATAGCGCTAACGGCGTTTTCAGCGCATTTATAAGCATTAGCTGCGGCACAACTTACGCAACTGTATCGATAAAATTACCCAACGTTTCTTTTTGTGTTTTCAGTATTTTGACCGCGGCTGAATTTTGTAACTCAGCTTCAGAGAGGCTTAGCACGGGTTTAATTAGGCTGGTGCTGTTAAAGTTAGCGCTACCCACTTCATTGGCTTTGATCGGTAAGCTGGCGATTTGTTGTGCCGCGTTATTGGCTTTTTGTTGGGCAGAATTCAAACCTTGAAGTGCACTATTTGTGATATTAAAGTCCATAGCGATGACTCCGATGGTGAACTGATAATTTCTATACTTTAAGCATATAACTAACAGTGGCTTAATGCAAAGAATTTTCTGGCGTATTTGTGCGGTGGTGCTCAGTAAGTTCGACAATGTGTCAAAAACAGCAATAAGCATAAATAAATCACTAAGACTGACTTAAACTGCTTTAAAATAAGCAGTTTGCTATTTGCTGGGCAAGATTTAAAAGTTTTCACATCAATAGGTTAAGTAATGCGTTGTCCATTCTGTGCAGCACACGATACGCGGGTTATCGATTCGCGATTGAATAACGAAGGCGATCAAGTGCGTCGGCGACGAGAATGTGTTGCCTGTAAAGAGCGGTTTACTACGTATGAGGTGGCAGAGATTAGCTTGCCCCCGTTAGTTAAGCGTAATGGTGTGCGCGAAGCTTTTAATGAAGGGAAATTACGTGCAGGCATGTTACGTGCCTTAGAAAAGCGCCCGGTCAGTAGTGAAGATGTAGAAGCGGCAGTCACCCGGATTAAACAAGCTTTGATCGCCAAAGGCGAGCGTGAAGTGCAGGCGCAGGAACTGGGAGAGTTAGTGATGAAAGAACTCAGTGCCTTAGATCATGTTGCCTTTGTGCGCTTTGCATCGGTGTATCGTAGTTTTCAGGATGTGAGTGAATTTACTGATATGATCAACAATTTGTCAAAAATCTAGTGCCGTTGCCGCGTAAGCTGTTGCGCAACTGGATCTTCAGGGGAAGGAAGAGGTTGTTGGATTTTGGACTGGAATTTAGAGGCTCAAATTTAATGTATGAGTGCAGTAAACACGCATAATCTTGACCACGCTTTTATGGCACGTGCTTTGGAGGTGGCTCGTTTGGGATGGTATTCGACCGCTCCAAATCCCCGGGTTGGCTGTGTCTTGGTGGCTAATGGTCGTATTGTGGCTGAAGGCTGGCATGCAAAAGCCGGGGAAGCGCACGCCGAAGTATTGGCCTTGCGTCAAGTACCTGAGGTAAAAGATTTAACCGCGTATGTCACTTTAGAGCCTTGTAGTCATTTTGGCAAGACGCCGCCCTGTGCCGATGCGCTAATCAACGCGGGGGTTAAGCGAGTGGTCGTTGCGCAGCAGGATCCGAATCCTTTGGTGTCTGGTCGGGGCTTGGAACGTTTGCGCCAAGCAGGCATCGCCGTGCAGGTTGGGATTATGCAGGCTGAGGCCGAGGCGCTAAATAGTGGATTTAACAAGCGTATGCGCACGGGGTTGCCATTAGTCCGCACTAAATTGGCGATGAGTTTGGATGGTCGGACCGCTCTAGCCAGCGGCGAGAGTAAGTGGATTACCAGTCCTGCTGCGCGTCAAGATGTGCAGCGTCTGCGTGCGCAAAGCTCGGCCATTTTAACGGGTGTGGATACTGTTTTAGCCGATGATCCCTCGCTGAATCTGCGGGATATGGCGCAAAATCCTTTTTTGGCGCCTTTTGCGCAGGCAGATGCTGGAATTTTATCGCCTGTGCGGGTGATCTTGGATTCGCGCTTGCGTACCCCGGTCAGTGCTAAAATGTTGGGTTTGCCCGGGCGAAGTATGATTTTAACGGTCAGCAGCGATGCTGTAAAAATTGCCGCTTTACGGCAGGCGGGTTTTGAAGTGCATACCTTACCTGGGTCGAAGCAGCAATTGGATTTATTAGCCGTTTTGCAGTTTTTAGGGCAGCAACAGTTTAATGAAGTGTTGCTGGAAGCTGGGCCGACTTTAAATGGCGCGTTTTTGGCGGCCAATTTACTGGATGAAGGGATAGTCTACATGGCGCCATCGTTATTGGGTGACCGAGCGCGGGGATTATTTTGTCTCCCAGAAATACTTACTATGGCGGACAAAAAATTAGTAGTTTGGCAAGATGTGCGGCGGGTCGGGCCTGATTTGCGCATTACTTTTTCGTTCAACGAGGCGAGTTAATGTTTACCGGAATTATTTTAGCAGTGGGTAAAATCGCTGGGGTAGAAAAACGTGGGGGAGATTACCGACTCAAAATTGCCGTCGGCAGTTTGCCTCTGAGTGATGCACAACTTGGCGATAGTATCGCGGTCAACGGCGTGTGTTTAACTGCGGTGGAGTTAGGCAACGCGTATTTTTGTGCCGATGTGTCCAATGAAACGCTGTTACGCACTACGCTAGCGCACGCCAAAGTTGGAGCTGCGGTGAATTTAGAACTGGCGTTGACCCCATCAACGCGATTAGGTGGGCATATCGTGAGTGGACATGTAGATGGCATCGGGACCGTGCTCGAGAAAAAGCAGGATGCACGTTCTTACCGTTTTAAAGTGCAGGCACCGGATAATTTAGCCAAATATATTGCCGAAAAAGGTTCGATTTGTATCGACGGTATCAGTTTGACGGTGAATGGGGTGCATGGGGCTAGTTTCGATATTAATATTGTGCCGCATACCTTGCAGCAGACTACCTTAGCGCATACCGAGGTGGGAGCTCAGGTCAATCTTGAAGTGGATTTGCTGGCACGCTATTTAGAGCGGTTATTGCAGGGTGATGCCGCAGCACATCCTAAAACACCAGGTGTGACGGCTGAATTGTTGTATAACAGCGGATTTTTATGAATATGAATAGCATAGAGGAAATTATTGCCGATTTGCGACTCGGCAAAATGGTGATCATCATGGACGATGAAGATCGCGAAAATGAAGGCGATTTAGTGATGGCGGCGGCTAAAGTGCGCCCCGAAGATATTAATTTTATGGCGCGCTATGGTCGGGGGTTAATTTGTTTAACGCTAACGCCAGAACGTTGTAAGCAACTGCGTTTGCCATTAATGGTGAATGACAATAAAACCGTGCATTCCACCAATTTTACCGTGTCGATTGAAGCGGCCGAAGGCGTCACGACGGGTATTTCTGCAGCGGACCGCGCACGCACTATACAAGCGGCTGTGGCACTCAACGCTCAGCCAGATGATTTGGTGCAGCCAGGGCATATTTTTCCGTTAATGGCGCAATCGGGCGGGGTGCTTACGCGTGCCGGGCATACAGAGGCGGGCTGTGACTTAGCGCGTTTAGCAGACATGGAGCCTGCGGCGGTCATTGTGGAAATTCTGAATGAAGATGGTTCCATGGCAAGGCGTCCAGACTTAGAAGTATTTGCGGAGCAGCATGGCCTGAAAATTGGTACGATTGCCGATCTGATTCATTATCGGATTCAACATGAAAATACCCTGGAGCGCATCAGTGAATGTGCCTTGCCGACGGATTACGGGGATTTTCGCTTAGTTGCCTATCAAGATCGCAATGACAATAATCTACATTTAGCGATAGTGATGGGCAATGTCGCAGGGGATGCGCCGGTATTAGTGCGTGTGCATGCCCGCAATTCACTGGATGATTTAGTGTTCTCAAAGCGTAGTGACTGTACTACGCCGATTCGAGAGGCGATGCAAAAAATTGCGCATGAAGGACGCGGGGTATTGGTATTAATTCGCCAAAGTGAAAACAATAAAGCCTTGGCGGAATTAATTCATCAATACCAAATGCGCGATAATGGCGTACCGCCACAGAACGCTCCCGCAGAAGCGGATTGGCGCACGACGGGCATTGGTTCACGAATTTTGGCAGATTTGGGTGTGCGCAAATTAAAGGTAATGGGTGCACAAAAACGTTACATCGGTTTATCAGGGTATGACCTTGAAGTAACCGATTATGTCGCCTAAGTAGCCGTAAGATTGCCAGAGCGTTAGCGCGCTCTGGTGTAAGAATATATTTTTTCAATTAGTTAAAGATTAAAGAGTACAGCATGTCAACTATAAGCACTTATGAAGGTAATCTGATCGTACAAGGCGCAAAATTTTGCATCGTTGCTTCCCGTTTCAACAGTTTTATTGTTGAACAATTAGAAGCGGGCGCCATTGATGCTCTAGTACGTCACGGTGCTGAGCGCTCGGATATTCAAATAGTCAGAGCCCCAGGGGCATTTGAATTGCCGATGGTGGTGCAACGTATAGCCGCGAGCAAAAAATTTGATGCAATTATTGCCATCGGTGCGGTCATTCGTGGCGGTACACCACATTTTGAATACGTGGCCGGGGAGTGCGTTAAAGGTTTAGCGCAGGTGGCTTTGCAGTATGACACGCCCGTCAGTTTTGGGGTATTGACGGTAGATACGATAGAACAAGCTATTGAACGTGCAGGGACGAAGGCAGGCAATAAAGGTGCGGAAGCGGCCTTATCTGCTCTGGAAATGGTCAATCTATTCAAAAGCTTGGAAGTCTGATGAGTATCGCGAGAACCAATGCGCGAAAATGTGCGGTCCAAGCCCTGTATCAGTGGCAGATGACCGGAGCGAATCTGAATGATATTGAACAGCATTTTTTGGAAGAACAATTGCTAAAAGGTGCGCAGCGGACGTATTTTGACGAAGTTTTTCGCGGCGTGCCAAAACAATTAGATGTCATTGATCAGCACTTATCTGAATTTGTGGATCGACCAGTGAATGCTATTGATCCGGTCGAACGTGCGGTTTTACGCATTGGTACCTATGAACTTTTATTTCGCTTGGAAACCCCCTATCGAGTGATTATTAATGAAGGCATCAATTTAGCAAAATGTTTTGGTGCTGAGGGGAGTCATCGCTATATCAACGGTATTCTTGATAAAGTGGCGCAAAAAGTCCGGGCGGTTGAGATTGCCGCTAAAACTGCAAAAGACCAGGAATCTTAAGTTGCATGGCGTTATCAGAATTTAATCTGATTGCTCGCTACTTCAAACAAGCGCAGCTTAGCAATGCGCATACGCGTTTGGGCGTAGGCGATGATTGTGCAATTTATAACGTTCCACAAGGGTTTGAATTGGCGCTCACCATGGATACCATGGTGGAGGGAGTACATTTTCTTCCCGGTTGTGCGCCCGAGGCACTTGGGCATAAATTACTCGCAGTGAATTTAAGTGATCTTGCGAGTATGGGCGCTGAGCCCAGTGCGGTGTTATTAGCCTTAACTTTACCCGCAGTCGAAGAAGCTTGGCTGGCGAGTTTTGCGCAAGGATTATTTGCTTTGGCACAGCGTTACCATGTGGATTTAATTGGGGGGGATACTACCCGGGGTCCACGGACGCTCACGCTGCAGGCTTTGGGCTTATTGCCCTGTGGCCAGAACTTACGCCGTAGTGCAGCGCAGCCGGGTGATGTGATCTGTGTTACCGGAAATCTTGGGGATGCAGGGCTAGGATTAAAAATTGCACAGGGTGGCTTTGCCTCGCCCTATGCCGATACGGCGTTAACGCAATTTTATCTACCCGAGCCTCAGGTGGCAGCGGGTTTAGCATTGCGCGATTTGGCGCATGCTTGTATTGATATCTCGGATGGCTTAGTGGCAGATCTATGGCATATTGCTGATAACAGTGCTGTGGCGGCAGAGATCTATTGGGAAACATTGCCGCTTTCGCAAGCAGTCCAGCATTATATTGCGACGACGGGTGATTGGCAGTTGCCTTTGGTGGCCGGAGATGATTATCAGTTGTGTTTTACCATCAGTCCGGAAAAATTAGTGGATTTAAATATTGCCTATTGGGTTATAGGTAAAGTTACTGCGGGAGCGGGGGTTGCCGTTTACCAACATGGGGTCGTTCAACAGCTAAATCGGCGGGGTTATGAGCATTTTTCAGCTTAAAGATATCGGGCAAACGCGTTTAACTGCAGCGCAAATTATGCGTGATCCTATTTTATTTTTAGCCTTTGGTTTTGGGAGTGGCTTAGCCAAAAAGGCTCCTGGGACCTGTGGCACGGTGGCGGCACTTCCAGTTTATTGGCTCTTAATGCAATTCAATAGCCCTTGGTGGTATGGCGGCTTAACCCTGTTATTAACGTTGTTGGGCATATGGCTGTGTGATGTGGCTGCTAACATGCTCGGTGAACATGATTTTGGTGGGATTGTTTGGGATGAGATTGCCGGATTTTTAATCACCATGAGTTGTGTGCCTGCAACTTGGCAAAACATTCTGGCAGGTTTTGTGTTGTTTCGACTTTTTGATATTGTAAAACCCTGGCCGATAAAATGGATAGATCAAAAAGTGGCAGGTGGTTTTGGGATTATGTTGGATGATGTGATTGCCGGAGTATTTGCAGGTTTATGTTTACTTTGGCTGGCACAATGGATGGTTTGATGGTGTGTTTGGTAGGTGTAGATGAGTGTCGTGGGGTAAACCTAGCCTAAGCTTATGGTTCTATCGGTTGCGAAAATAAATTAAGAATAATGCAGCCTCTAAAGAACCTGCTGATAGGTCACCCTTTTTGTTTTTTTCCGACAAGGAGAAGTGGCTATGCAATTTTCAAATGGGTTCTTGATTGATTTTATTAAATTAGCGGGACCATTCTGGTGCTCAGCCAGAAAAAATACCATTATTGGTTTAACCCTGGGGCTGTTTGTGCTTACGGTGTTACAGATTGGGGTCGCAGTAGAAATCACTGAGTGGAGTGCAGATTTATTTAATGCCTTGGAGCAACGCTCCATGTCAGGATTATGGGTCCAAATTGGCATCGTGATTTTGATCTTCGCTGCCAATATCGTGGTCAGTACCTCACATTTTAAAGTCAAACGCCGTATTCAATTAGAATGGCGAAATTGGCTTACTGATCATATGTTGGATCGGTGGATGACTGGTGGACGTCATTATTTAGTTACCCATATTCAAGGTCGGCATGATAATCCTGATGGACGGATTGCTGAAGATATTCGTATTTCTACGGAATTTGCGCTGGATCTAATTCATTCTTTGACCTATTCGCTGTTATTGCTGATCAGTTTTACCAAAATATTGTGGACGCTTTCGGGAACAGTCGTGATGGACTTTTGGTTGTTCACTCTGCCAATCAAAGGGCATTTGGTATGGATTGCGTTGATCTATGCTGCCGGGGCATCGGTATTAGGCTGGTGGATTGGGCGACCTTTGACGAAAGCTACCGATTATCGGCAGACAGTTGAGGCTAATTTTCGCTTTGGCTTAGTCACGGCGCGAGAAAATTCACTCGCCATTGCTTTAGTGCATGGCGAGCAAAGCGAACAAAAGCGTTTAACCGGATTGTTTGGGGATATTATCGCCGCCTGGAATCATCAAACCGAAGCATGGTCGCGGATTTTTATCTTCACCTCCGGTTATTCGGTATTGTCCATGGCGTTTCCGATTTTAGTCTCCGCGCCGCGTTTTATTCTTGGGGCGATTTCCTTGGGTGCATTGATGCAATCAGCCCAAGCATTCCAGCAAATGGCAGCGGCGTTATCTTGGCCAGTTGATAATATGGCGAGAGTGGCAGAATGGCGAGCTTCCGTTGAGCGGGTTTTGGGATTAGCGAATGGCTTGCAGCTTTTAGAGACTGAAATTTCGCGTTCTGATCCGCATCGCATCAAATTAGTACAGACTGAGGAGCACGCACTGGTCTTTAATGATTTATGCGTTTCACGTTTAGATGGTTTGGTATGTGTTTCGGTGTTGAATGACAGTATCGTAGCAGGGGAACATATTTTAATCGCGGGTAATTCGTTTACGGGTTCTAAGTTGTTCAAATCGATTGTTGGGCTCTGGCCGTGGGGGAGTGGCTCGATTAATCTCCCGCGTGATGCGGTGTTTTTTATGCCGCCGTTACCGTATTTACCTAATGGCAAGTTGAAAGCAGCGATTTGTTACCCTTTAGTCTTTGAGTCATGCGATTTGCAACGTTTTGAGCAGATTTTAGAAGAAGTCGGTTTGCAAGAGTTAATTGAACATTTGGACGAAGAGGGGCATTGGGCGACCGATTTGTCACGTGAGCATCAACAGCGTTTAGGCGTAGCGCGCTTATTGATTCATGCACCGCAATGGGTTTTGATTCAAGAGGCGTTAGATTCTCTGGATGCGGATACCGAAATGTATCTCTGGCGCTTGATTTGCCAGCATTTACCAAAAGCCACTATTTTGACTATTAGTAAAGAGCCTAAAATAGCGGCATTACATAAGCGACAAATTGTGCTTTAGGGTTGGCCACAATTATTGCTTTCGTTGTTCAAAATATTGCCATGAGTGTTTGATTTTAGAGCACTCATGTGTGTATTTTTGGGTATTGTGTTTTTCGTTCGAACAAGAGCGGCGGCAGATAAAATTCAATTTAGAATGAATGAAATGCAAAATAACAAGAAATGCCTTGCTTTAAATTATAAAGTCTTTATAATAACTTAAATCAATCGCGGGGTGGAGCAGCTTGGTAGCTCG
>SXIZ01000310.1 GCA_005779525.1 Methylococcaceae bacterium | reverse complement strand
GAGATTGAAGACGCATTACTGACCCTGCAGCATAATTCTCAACGTCTTGTAGAAATTGAAACGGCTGTTAAAAATTACCACAGTAATGTCATTGCGACCCAAAGCCTCTATAAATCGGGTTTAGCGAGCAAAATTGATCTCGAAAATGCTCAAAGAATGGATTTGCAGGCACAAATTGCCATGATTGAAACCCGACGTAGCCAAGTTGGGGCTTGGATTGCCTTGTATCGAGCAGTAGGAGGAGGCTGGACACCAAGGGATAATCAACAACTTTGATAGCTCCCGGTTTGCCAAACTCCTAAAAAAATAACTTCACTTAAATTTTCTATTCATGAATTTGCAGCGCTTATTTCTGGTTTATGTTTCTCTAGCAGTTCCCGTAGTTCATGCGGACAATATTAGCCCCCCCAGTAAGCCCGCATTAACGGTCAGTATTGCTCAGCCGAAACTGGAACGTTTTACAGCCACATTCAGTGCGAATGGGAATATTGCAGCTTGGCAGGAGGCGATAATCGGAACTGAAGTAAATGGCTTGCGTTTGCAAGAAGTCTTGGTCAATGTGGGAGACAGCGTAAAAGCTGGGCAAGTGTTGGCCACTTTTGCAACGGATACGGTCTCGGCTGAAATAGAACAAATTAAAGCTGCGGTGGCCGAAGCAGAAGCAAATGCTAAGGAAGCGGAACTCAATGCCCAGCGTGCGGCAGAAGTTAGCGATTCTGGGGCGTTAAGTGCACAAAAAATTGATCAATACTTGTCAGCACGTAAAACCGCGCAGGCCAAATTACAAGCACAACGTGCAGCTTTAAAAATTCAAGAATTACGCTTGGATAAAACCCAGGTACGGGCGCCTGATGCTGGCGTGATTTCGGCACGTAGCGCGACTCTCGGGGCGGTATTGCCCAATGGTCAAGAATTATTTCGTTTGTTACGGCAAAATCGCTTGGAATGGCGTGCAGAAGTGCCTGCAAGCGAATTGGTAAAAATTCATCTGGGTGGGACAGTTAAAATTGTGTTGCAAGATGGCAGCACCCTGCATGGTAAAGTACGCAGTATTGCGCCCACGGTGAATGCCGACACGCGTTTAGGCTTAGTGTATGTTGATATTCCAAGCTCTCCGGCAGTCAAAGCCGGTATGTTTATGAGCGGAGAGTTTCTGCAAGGCGAGTATCAAGCGCTCACTATTCCGCAACAGGCCTTAGTTGCGCGCGATGGTTTTAATTATATCTTTCGGGTGGATGCGGAGCACCGCGTTAGCCAAGAAAAAGTGCAAGTAGGTCGGCATCATACGCAGCGCGTAGAAATTCAAAGTCAACTCTCACCCACAGACAGTGTTGTCGTCAGTGGCGCGGGTTTCTTAAATAATGGCGATTTAATCAATATTGCGCCAGCGTCCACTCCTAGCCAGTAGACTCGCTATGAATTTTTCAGCGTTATCGATTAAAAACCCCATTCCAGCCATTATTTTATTCCTCTTGCTGAGTTTAGCAGGGCTGATCGCATTTAAATTTAGTGCGGTGCAGGATTTTCCCGATATAGAACTGCCGATGGTCATTGTGACTGCCAGCTTAGACGGTAGTTCTCCCACCCAAATGGAAACCGAAGTTGCACGTAAATTAGAAAACTCCATTGCGACTTTGGAGGGGATTAAGCACGTTTATACGTCTATCAACGATGGATTGGTCACCATCACCGTTGAGTTTATTTTAGAAAAAAATGCTGCGGAAGCTGTTAATGATGTGCGCAATGCCGTTGATCAAGTCCGAGCTGAATTACCGGCCGATGTGCGTGACCCCAGCGTGACTAAAGTCAAAAATGCCGGACGTGCGGTGTTGATAATCACTGCCGCCTCAACGCAACTGGATGAGCAGGAATTATCCTGGTTTGTGGATAATACCGTCACCAAACAACTCCTGACAGTTCCGGGTATTGGGACGATCAAGCGACTGGGGGGCGTCAATCGTGAGATTCAAATTGAACTCGACCCTTTAAAACTTGCAGCCTTGCATCTGAGTGCGGCAGAAGTTTCGCGTCAACTGAAACTGATGCAACAAGAAGCTGCGGGAGGGCGTGGTGATGTGAGTGGTGCCGAGCAAACCGTTCGTACTCTAGGAACGGTAGCGGATATTAGCGAGCTTGCCAATATCGAGCTGACCCTGCGGGGGCAAGATAATCAGCCACACAAAATTCATTTGGCGGAGATTTCTAAATTAACGGACACCATCGCAGAACGTCGCAGTTTAGCTTTAGTGGATGGGCAGCCAGTGATTGGCATCGAAGTCTTGCGTACTCGCGGAGCGAGTGAAGTTGAAGTGGCGCAAAATGTCCGTGCCAGTATTGCCGAGTTAAACAAGAATTATCCAGACGTTAAGCTGACCCCGTTAATTGATAACACCACCTCGATTCAAGAAAATTTTGAGGGGTCTATGAATATGCTGTACGAAGGCGCTTTGCTGGCGGTGATCGTGGTGTGGTGGTTTTTACGCGACTGGCGTGCGACCTTAATCACTTCAGCCGCGCTGCCTTTGTCCGCTATTCCCAGCTTTTTAGGCATGTATTATTTTGGTTTTTCCATCAATTTAGTGACCTTACTAGCGTTATCTCTCGTCGTCGGCATTTTGGTGGATGATGCGATTGTTGAAATTGAAAATATTTTTCGCCATTTACGCACCGGAAAATCGCCTTATCAGGCTTCTATGGAAGCCGCCGATGAAATTGGTCTCGCGGTGATTGCAACTACTTTTGCCTTGGTGTCGGTATTTTTACCGACCGCATTTATGAGCGGGATTCCCGGTAAATTTTTTAAACAATTTGGTTGGACCGCCGTGTTTGCCATTTTGGCCTCATTGTTAGTCGCACGCTTGTTAACACCAATGATGTCCGCGTATTTGCTTAAACCTGTGGTGCAGCACACACAGCAAGATAGTGGCGTAATGCGACTCTATATGCGCTGTATGCGCTGGTGTTTACGGCATCGTTTAACCACGTGCATTACCGCATTAATACTATTTGCAGCTTCCATTAGTCTGATTGGCTTATTACCGACAGGCTTTGTCCCCTCGGCAGACCGTGCGCAGACGCAAATCAACATTGAATTGCCGCCGGGGAGCACCGTGTATGAAACCCAAGCGATTGCAGAACAAGCGCGTACACATATCCAACAATTATCTGAAATAAAAGCCGTGTTTAGCTCGGTAGGTGGTGGTTCGTCGGGAGATGCCTTTGCGCCGGGTGCGTTAGCAGAAGTCAGACGTGCCATTTTAACTGTCAGTGTCAGCCATCGGAATGACAGAACTAAAACCTTAAAAATGCTGGAAGATGAAATTCGTGGCCTGCTAGTAAATATTCCAGGTGCACGCTTTGAAGTGGGAGCGCCTGATTCAGGCAATAAAATGCTGATTGTGCTCCACAGTGAAGATCCAGACGCGCTCATCAGTTCGGCGCGGGCGGCAGAACGGGAATTGCGTAATTTAAAAGGCATCGGTGCAGTGACCTCTAATGCAAGCTTAGTGCGCCCAGAGATTATTATTCGTCCGGACTTTGCGCGTGCAGCTGAGATGGGGGTGACGGCTGCCAGCATTGCTGATACTATCCGCATCGCCACCGCAGGCGATTATAAAATTAACTTATCCAAATTGAACTTGGCTGATCGGCAAGTCCCTATACGCGTAAAACTGCCAGATAGTTATCGTGCCGATTTTGAAGCCTTAAAGCGGCTAAATATTCCGGGAAACAAAGGTCCGGTGCAACTGCTCAATGTAGCGGATATTAGCATGGGCTCAGGCCCTGCACAGATAGACCGCCTAGATCGTAGTCGCAATATTCGCATCGATGTCGAATTGAGTCAGCGCAGTTTAGGCGAAGTCTATGCCGAAGCCTTAAACCTGCCGTCGTTAAAAAATCTCCCACCTACGGTCAAAATCGCTGAGTTGGGAGATGCGCAAGAGATGCAAAAATTGTTTAGCAGCTTTGGCTTAGCGATGAGTATTGGATTATTGTGCATTTACAGTGTTTTGGTCTTGTTGTTTAAAGATTTCATGCAGCCGCTGACGATTTTAGCAGCGCTGCCATTATCCATAGGCGGGGCCTTTGTTGCTTTGTTGGTAACGCACAGTGCTTTGTCCATGCCGTCTATGATTGGATTAGTGATGCTGATGGGCGTGGTCACCAAAAATTCCATATTGCTTGTGGAATATGCGATTGTGGCTAGGCGCGAGGGCATGCCGCGTTTTGATGCTTTAGTTGATGCTTGCCATAAACGCAGTCGGCCGATTGTGATGACCAGTATTGCGATGATTGCAGGCATGTTACCTATGGCGATGGGACAGGGCGCGGACCCTTCTTTTCGTGCACCGATGGCGATCACTGTAATTGGGGGGTTAATTACGTCTACTTTACTGAGTTTACTCGTGGTGCCAGCGGCATTTACTTATATTGATGATTTAAAAAATCTTGGAAAACGTTTTTTGCGCTGGTGCACGTTAAGCAAATCTGCTGAATAACGCGCTGAGCCGGAGCACGCTTGTGCAAAGTGTGGTAAATGCGCAAAAGTTTAGATGTTAATCAAGTTATTGTTTACTAAATTTATTTAATTCGGTGATAATTAATTTGTTAAAAATAAACAACATAGCCAATAACTATGACATTGTCATAAAACTGTCATAATTCTGAAATAAAGCTGTCACTTTTCTCCACTAAGCTAGCCTCATTTTTAGTTAACCAGAGACAAAAAATGAGATTTTCTAGATTAACCTTGGCTATAGCAACGGCTTTAAGTGCGAGTGTTGCGCACCAAGCTATGGCACTTGATTTATATGTTGATACTAAAACTAAACAAATCTATGCAGAACCTGGTAAAAATCGTCAACACCTAGGTGCATTTGAGAAAGTGGATGAGCAAGATACCTATTCATCCAGAGATGGTTCTCATCGTCCAGGAAAAACACTTGCTGAGAAAGAGGAAGTTAAGAAGCTAAGTGAAGAGGTTTCTACTGAGAAGGCGGAAATTAAATCACTCCATGATGATCTTGAGTTAAAGGCT
>SXIZ01000309.1 GCA_005779525.1 Methylococcaceae bacterium | reverse complement strand
CCACATCTATTAACCCCTGTGGTTACCGACATGAAGGAAGCGCAAAATGCCCTGCGTTGGGCCGTGGGTGAAATGGAGCGCCGCTATAAACTGATGTCTAAAATGGGCGTTAGAAATTTAGCAGGTTTCAACCAATTAATTCAAGATGCTGCCGCTAAAGGTGAAGCGATTCGTGATCCGATGTTTCAGTATGATAAGCCTTTAGGCGATGACCAAGAGTTTCCGGTACTGACTACTTTACCCAGCATTGTGATCGTGATCGACGAATTAGCCGATATGATGATGATCGTGGGTAAAAAAGTTGAGGAATTAATCGCCCGCTTAGCTCAAAAAGCACGCGCTGCTGGCATACACCTTATTTTGGCTACCCAACGTCCGTCAGTCGATGTTTTGACAGGCTTAATTAAAGCCAATGTTCCGACCCGTATTTCATTCCAAGTCTCATCACGCATAGATTCGCGCACGATTCTGGATCAAGGCGGCGCAGAAACCTTATTAGGTAATGGCGATATGTTGTTTTTACCCTCCGGTACCAGCATTCCGATTCGCGCCCACGGGGCATTCGTCGACGACCATGAAGTGCATAGAGTGGTGGAGTTTTTGAAACAAACAGCTCCCCCTGACTATTTGGATGAAATTACCAAGGAAATCTCTGACTCTAGTGAGAGTGGCGTGAATAACCCAAATGACGATGCCGAAACGGATGCCTTGTATGATCAAGCCGTGATGTTTGTGACTGAAACCCGCAAAGCCTCAATTTCCAGTGTACAACGGCGTTTTAAAATCGGGTATAACCGCGCAGCGCGCATGATTGAAGATATGGAAGCAGCTGGCGTAGTCAGCCCGCCAGAATCTAATGGTTTTCGTGAAGTTTTAGCGCCTGCCCCACCTAAACACGACTAAGTATGCACTTTGCAGCGCTTGCTATAGGGATAATCATGGTTTCCAGTATCAGCAGCTTGATACTGGTAAATCGCAAGCATCAGCGTAGTGAAACGCCAGTGCGTTGGCTGGCGTTTGGCCTATATTTTTGGCTACTGACATTTTTACAATTGGTCATAAGTGCGGGCATTTATACTTGCATACCTATCAACGCCTAAATTTACTTTAAGAGCACTCAACTGCCCTTAAAATTCTTGCGCAACGTATTTGTCTTCAGCGTAGCCGACAAATTTTCACACTAAACATCAAAATATGTATTTCTCATCGTTAGAGCTCATTTTGAGAATTACTTATTCCGTGTGTTGACCTACAACTTTGATAATTAGCCCGGCGGCCAACTCAACTTACGTCCACCTAAAACATGTACATGTAAATGGTACACTTCCTGACCGCCGTCACGATTACAGTTTATGACGGTGCGATAACCGCTCTCTGCCAATCCTGCTTGTTGCGCGACCACACGTACCGCCGAAAGCAAATTACCGGATAGCGACAAATCATCTAAATCATTTAACGTCGCCACATGGACTTTAGGAATCACCAGCAGATGGGTAGGTGCCTGAGGATGTAGATCACGAAACGCCAAGGTATGCGCATCCTCATACACCACCTCCGGCTGAATCTCTCCGGCCACCATTTTACAAAAGATACACTCAGACATCGCTAAACTCCTTAAACTACTAATTTTCGACTATTAAAGGCTTCAGATAAGGTCCCACTATCGATAAACTCCAACTCACTACCAATCGGCACACCTTGCGCAATCCGACTCGCTTTAACCTGATGTTTTTTGGCCAGTGCACTAATATAAAATGCCGTTGCCTCACCTTCGACTGTTAAGTTGGTTGCCAGAATAATTTCTTTAATGGCCCCACTTTGCAAACGCTGCTCTAATGTAGGCAAGCCTAAGTCCTCTGGTCCGACCCCTTCTAAAGGTGACAAGCGTCCATGTAACACAAAATAAATGCCTTTGAAAAATCCTGCTTGTTCGAGTATCCAAACATCTGCCGGGCTTTCTACTACGCACAATAATGCTTGATCGCGGGCTAGATCGGCACATAATTCACATAACTGATGCTCGGTTAAGGTACGGCAAGATTCGCAATGACCAATCTCAGCCAAGGCTTTAAGCAAGGAATTGGCAATTATTTGCGCACCTTTTCGATCACGTTGTAATAAGTAAAACGCCATGCGTTGCGCAGATTTCGGCCCAACCCCGGGTAAACAGCATAAATCTTGAATCAATTGTCCTAACAAGCCTTTATGCATATTAAAACGGCATTTGAAATCCAGGAGGTAATGGAATGCCAGCGGTGAGAGAGGACATTTTTTCTTTTTTCAATTTAGCCACTTTGTGCACGGCATCATTAATCGCCGCAGCGACTAAATCTTCAAGCATATCGCGATCATCGCCTACTAAACTATCATCTATAGACACCTTACGTACTTCGCGTTTACCGGTCATCAGGATTTTCACTAAGCCGCCACCTGATTCACCTTCAACTTCTAAAGCATGCAGTTCTTCTTGCGCTTTTTTAAAGTCATCCTGCATTTTTTGGGCTTGCTGCATAATATTACCCAACGCATTTTTCATGAGTTTACTCCTAATTAGTTATAAAGGTTCTATCGTGCCAGGCATTACGCGAGCACCAAATTGCGCTTTTAAAGCCTGTATATTCTCATCCTCATCAATCGCTTTGATTGCTGCCTGCTGCTTATCGGCACGTTGTTGACTTAATTCTGCAGCTGGGGTGGTTAAAGCGCTTTGAGCTATTTTAATATTCAATTTTAGCGGGTGACCCGTAAATTTTTGCAGTGCTTGCAGCAACTTAGCTTCAGGTACGCCGCCACAGAGATGTTGATGCCCGACATCCACGACTAAATTACATACCTGCGCATCAATGCTTTCCAAAATACAATTATTAGCTAATTGCCGAGTCAGACCTTCAATTTTCATCGCCTGAATCATGTTCGGCCAATTTGCCTCGGCTGTTTCAGGGCTCTGCGTTTGAGCACTCCCCTGCCGGGTTTCAGTCACTAATGGCTTTGGAGCGGCCTGCACGTTTACCGTGGGCAGTTTAAGCTCCTTGGAATACGTAGCTTGAACTATAGCAGATTCTGACGGTATCACAGGTCTAAAGGTCAACATCCGCAGCATCACCATCTCAAAACCACTCTGCGGATCAGGTGCAAATTCAAAATCACGTAAGCCCATTAATGCGATTTGATAATATAACTGCACATCTGCCGGACTGAGTTGATGAGCTAAAGTGATAATAACTTCATGATCAACTGCTGCTTCCATCGCATCTAACCCAACAGCATGCACTTGATACACAGCAATACGATGCAACACCTGTAAAATTTGCTGCAGTAAGGCATTAAAATCTGGAGATAGCTCGGCAACTTCAGCCACAATAGTCAGTAATTTAGCCGCATTTTGCTGCGCTAAAGCATACAAAATATCCGCTATGGGTTGTTGTGCAACTGTTCCAAGCATCGCAATCACTGCCGTATACAGCACGGCACCATTACCGAAAATAATAGCTTGATCCAGCAAACTTAAGCCATCGCGCATACTGCCATCAGCCGCCTGAGCCAAAACTTTTAACGCCGGGAGTTCATAGGCAAGCGCTTCTTGCTGCAGAATAAATTCCATTTGCTGAGCAATTTGACTGGGAGACAACCGTTTTAGATTAAATTGCAAACAGCGGGACAATACCGTGACCGGGATTTTATGCGGATCTGTAGTCGCTAATAGAAATTTTACGTGCTCTGGCGGTTCTTCTAAAGTTTTTAACAAGGCATTGAAACTATGCCCCGAAAGCATATGCACTTCGTCAATTAAATAGACTTTATAGCGTCCACTATTGGGCGCGTATTGCGCGTTATCCAGCAAATCACGGGTATCTTCCACTTTCGTGCGCGATGCAGCATCGACTTCGATCAAATCCTGAAATCGACCGTCATCAATCGCCACACAAACATCACAGACACCGCAAGGATTTACGCCTTGCAGCGCTTCACAATTCATGGCTTTGGCTAAAATTCTAGCAACCGTAGTTTTACCCACGCCGCGCGTGCCAGTAAATAAATACGCATGATGTAGACGCTGATTTTGTAGAGCATTACTTAATGAAGTAACGACATGCGCTTGACCCACAAGTTGGGAAAAATTATGCGGACGCCATTTTCGGGCAAGAACCTGATAAGCCATAAATGACTGACGGTGAGTAAGGAGATTGGGTGGACCCATACCAGCCACATCTCGGCACACGACACTTCTACTACCGTTGCGCCCTTCCGGGCCTGGCGGGGTTTGCAGAATTTCGTTGCGAGAGGACCGATATGGAGTCCATAACGATTTAATCTAACTGACTAAAGCAGAATATTATGCACCATCTCTAAAATTATTTCAATAAAATAATAATAAGATAATAAAAAACCCGCCAAGCTAAAGCACTTGCGGGTTTAACATCTGCTAGGCAGAATTTTTATTTGGTACCGAGAGCCGGAATCGAACCGGCACGAGGGGCTACCTCACTGGATTTTGAATCCAGCGCGTCTACCAGTTCCGCCACCCCGGCCTCAAATAAAAATGTATTATATGGCAAAAATACGCGTATGACTAGCACTAAATTTAACTTTTTTTGAAAAAATTTAGCGCACCCGTTTAACTACCTGGGATTTCAGCCATTAACTTGCTAAGCAAAAATACTTGTCTACACTATATTGGTAAAAATTCTTTAACCAATTTCACAAAATTCATGAATAAAATACCTATAGTAATTGACATAGAAGCCTCTGGGTTTGGCAAGGACAGCTATCCCATCGAAGTTGGCTTTGTCACCGACGCAGGCATGATGTGGTGCACCTTGATCAAGCCAGAATCCAACTGGCTGCACTGGGATTGTCATGCCGCCGAACTCCACCAAATATCGAGAGATATTTTATTTAAACATGGCAACTCAGCTGATTCTGTAGCGACGCAATTAAACAATCACCTGAAAAACGCCATCGTGTATACCGACGCATGGTTTCATGATTATGTGTGGATGGCACGTTTGTACGATGTAGCCAACCAATTTCCAACTTTCCAACTCAAAGACCTGCGCCAAATTCTAACCCCAGAACAAGAAGCCATCTGGGATCATACAAAGCAACAGGTTTTAAATGAATTACAACTGTCTAGACACCGCGCAAGTACCGATGCCCGCGTTTTACAACTCACCTGGCTACGCACTTTACCCACTTAAACTACTTTTCAACAGCATCCAACACACATAACGCGGTCATATTGACAATACGTCTGACCGTAGCGGACTGCGTTAAAATATGTACCGGACGAGCGCAGCCTAATAATACTGGCCCAATAGCAATACCATTGCCTGCCGCAACTTTTAACAGATTATAAGCAATATTGGCAGCATCAATATTGGGCAGCACCAACAAATTTGCACTGCCTTGCAACGGCGAATCCGGCATCAAACGCTTCAAAATATCAAAATCTAGAGCAGTATCGCCGTGCATTTCACCATCAATTTCCAAATCGGGTGCTTGAGCCTGAATAATCGCCAAGGTATCGCGCATTTTTTGCGCGGATAAAGAATTGCTTGAACCAAAATTTGAATGTGACAATAAAGCAACACGTGGAACTAAGCCAAAACGCCGCATTTGCTCAGCCGCTAACAAGGTGATTTCCGCTAATTGTTGCGCATTAGGATTTTCATTAATATGCGTATCGACTACTGCCAACTGCCGATCAGGAAGAATCAACACGTTCATGGTGGCATAGACATTTACACCCTGACGTTTACCAAGCACCTGCTCGATATAATGTAAATGTAAATTAGTTGCACTGAACTGCCCACAAATCAGGCCATCTGCATCGCCTTTATGGATCATCATCGCACCAATCAAGGTGTGACGACGGCGCATCTCAAGCTTTGCGTACTCTTCGCTCACGCCTTTACGTAGCGTCATATTCAGATAGGTATGCCAATAATCGCGATAACGATCATCCTGCTGCGGATTCACAATCGCAAAATCCACCCCCGGTACCAAGCGCAATCCAAAACGCTTGATGCGCTGTTCCAGAACGGCTGGGCGCCCAATTAAAATTGGCGTGGCAATTTTTTCATCCACGATAATCTGTAAGGCACGCAACACACGCTCATCTTCACCTTCTGCAAATACAATGCGTTTTTTCTCGGCGGCCACATGTTTGGTCAACTGAAAAATGGGACGCATAAACGTGCCACTGTGATACGCAAATTGCTGCAAATGCTCGACATAGGCTTGCATATCTTGAATTGGACGGGTCGCTACCCCAGAGTCTTGCGCTGCTTGTGCAATAGCGGGGGCAATTTTAGTCATCAATCGATGATCAAACGGCATCGGAATCAAATAATCTGGACCAAAAGATAAATTACTAACCCCATAAGTTTTCGCAACTATATCTGACTGCTCTGCTTGGGCTAAATCCGCGATCGCATGCACTGCCGCAATTTTCATCGCCAAATTTACTTTAGTTGCACCGCAATCTAAAGCACCCCGAAAAATATACGGAAAGCACAACACATTATTGACTTGATTTGGATAATCCGAGCGCCCAGTCGCTATAATGGCATCTTCGCGAACCGCTTTAACCTCCTCCGGCATGATTTCTGGCGTAGGATTAGCCAACGCAAAGATCAAAGGGCGATTCGCCATGCGCTTGACCATTTCTGGCTTTAATACGCCACCCGCTGAAAGCCCTAGAAAAATATCGGCATCGGTAATCACCTCATCCAACGTACGCGCATCCGTATTTTGCGCAAAACGTTCCTTATCGGGGTCCATTAACTCGGATCGCCCCTGATAGACCACGCCACAGAGATCGGTGACAAAGATATTTTTTAAGGGAAAGCCTAACTCCAACAACAAGCTTAAGCAGGCCAATGCGGCAGCACCCGCGCCAGAAACGACCAGTTTACAGTGCTGTAAATCTTTGCCGACCACTTTAATGCCATTGAGAATGCCCGCCGCCACAATGATAGCAGTCCCATGTTGATCATCATGAAATACAGGAATTTTAAGGCGCTCACTCAACTGCCGCTCGATATAAAAGCATTCTGGCGCTTTGATATCTTCCAAATTAATCCCGCCAAACGTCGGTTCCAAGGCGGCAATAATGTCACATAATTTATCTGGGTCAGGCTCGTTGAGCTCTAAATCAAAAACATCGATCCCGGCAAATTTTTTAAATAATACTGCCTTACCTTCCATCACTGGTTTTGCAGCTAATGGACCTATATTTCCTAGTCCTAATACTGCGGTACCATTAGTAATGACACCCACCAAATTACCCCGCGCCGTATATTTAAAAACATGGGTACTATCACTGACAATTTCATTACACGCTGCAGCGACCCCAGGGGAATAAGCCAGTGCCAAATCGCGTTGATTGGATAAATGTTTAGTAGGGATGACGCTAATTTTACCAGGTGTGGGAAATTGATGATATTCGAGTGCGGCTTCACGTAGTGACAAATGCGATTCTTTGCTATAGACGGGTGTTGTCATACTAAGGGATATTCCTGACTGGTAACTTAAGAAAGACAAAACAAATTCAACCTATCCGCGTTATTCACCGCCCACTGCTACAAAAGCATATCCAAAATCAGCTGAATTTTTCTGTATTCCAGCAGAGAGAGTGCAAACATAAACGCGAGTAAGTCAACCTCTGTTCCAAGACTTACCTGTAATTATACTGATGATCAAGAAGCTTGGGGAGAAATAAGCAGTGAATAGTCTGTTTATGACTGATACGCGCTGGTCTGATCAAAAGAATTTTACATATTTTCCGATCATCCATCCCAAGAGACTAAAAATTCGTAACCACCTTTAAAGGAGCAAGCGAAAGCATTTAAAATGAAATTTGCAGTAAAAAAGTATGGTATTGAAGGCTATTTAAGGTATAATTTAAATGCTCCTTAACAGTGAGCTATAACAAAAATAATAAATTAATAAATTCTTCTCGCAGGACTTTTTTTAAAGTCCTGCAATTTGAACACTTCCTCTCCCCATTTCTAAGATCTGCTTTAACGAAAGCCTATCTAGCATCAAGCTGTTTTTTTCGCGAGTTACTGCTGCACTCAAGACCTCGGTTATTTAGTCACCCAACATTAACTTCACGAAAAAGTTAAAGTTTGGCAGCGCGAACAAAACGCCATCGTGCCGCATAAACAATCGCCGAAGGTCAAATCATTAAGCACAAATTAGCCGTGCAATTTTCCCGCGCTATCGAAATGCAAAATATGGATTTCACCATCCGCATCCGTAATTTCAGCGCAAAGCAACTTACCTTCAGCGTCATAGCTATAGTTATGCTCCAACTCAATAGCGGCATAAACCAATTTTTGACAGCGAATAAGTTTATTGTCCGCATCAAAATACCCACGAAAAAAAGTATTCCGATTCTGCAAATCCGCATCTTGTAACGGCGTAGTCAACTTTAGTGGAAGCTGTACCCCACTGTAAGTGACAAAATAGCGGCATTCTAAGGCTTCAGTAGACATGAGATTTCCAAGCTCGTTGATTAAAAGGGAGGCTTACCATAATCATCAGCAAAGATTGTGCCTGACTAAAAGCCTTGAAGCACGGTTGGTTGATCGTAAAACAGCTGTCGTAAAGCCCCCTAAGCTTGCTATTTTGTGAGCTTTACGACATGTACAAGCACTGCAATCACCTGCGAATTCAAGTGCGCAAACATGGCGTCGTTCTTGCTTCGTGTTTACCTGTACAGGTCCTTATACACATTGTCGGAGCCCCCATGAAACTGCACATCGAACGCCGCTATGTCGAAAATTTGGTCGAAAAATTTCCACATTTGCAGAGCCTTAAAGAGCAATTACGCTTAGGCAATAAAGCTGAAGTTCTGTATCCGCAACTTGCTCCGCAAGAATGGCGCTACCTACAAGACCTGTATTCCGATGCCGGGGCAAGCATGCAGCAGCATGTCGCCTTATTAGCCACACTGCAACAAGCCATGAATGATAGTGGCGAACGCTTTCACTCCGAGCAACTGGAAAAACTCCTTCCAGAAATGGCGCATTATCTCATTGCTGGCGCGCAACGCGGCTGGCTGTTTCACGTTGACGCGAAAGGCCGCACCCACCCCTTTCTAATTACCCGTCTCGACTATACGCCGCCGGGTGAAGAAGAAGCAGGACGCATTTTGCTAGAACTGAAAGCCAATTCCAGAGGTAAAGTCACCAGTGAAACTCTGATTATTCGTTCTAAAGATGTTATGGGCAACACGATTGCCGAAATCTTTGCTGCCAAAGGCTTTCTTAAAGAAACTCCAGAACTTTTAGCGACATACGACGAAGCCGCAACGCGCTACTTTGACTGGCGCAGTCGTTATGGTGAACAATTTTCTGGTTGGGGTACTGCGCTATACGCCGAAGACCCCACGGCCAGCCATCGCAGTAGCGATTGGTCCCGAAAAAATACGGTGGTGTTATCCTCCGCAGGCGGTGCTTGCCGTTTAGTAAACGATGAAAACATCCTGCATGACCGCGCGCTAACGCTAGAAGCAACGGGGGATATTCTCGCCAAATACCTACGCAAAGCGGGTAAGAGTCTGCGCTATGACAGTAAAACGGAAGATGCAATGGCCGCCACCCAAGCCGAAATTCCAGCGGGTGCCTTTACGGAATTACCCGTGCATGGCTACATTCTGATGTTTCATTTGGAGCTACATCATCACATCTGGGTGCATGTCGATGATATGCAACCCTATGTATATCAACCTGAGCTCAAACAAAAATTAATTTTACCGCCCGAGCAAACCGATTTGATCGATATCCTGACAGCGGAAATGGATATGTTAATGGATGATATTGTTGCTGGTAAATCCGGGGGAACCACGGTGTTATGTGCAGGACCTGCGGGCGTTGGCAAAACCTTAACTGCGGAAGTGTATGCTGAAATTATTAAACGTCCGTTGTACCGCGTGCATTCAGGTCAATTAGGCTTAAATGTCGCCGAGATGGAAAAAGTATTAAAAGAAACCCTGATCCGCGCTCAACGCTGGGGTGCAGTGATGTTGATTGATGAGGCCGATGTCTATATTAAGCGGCGTAATGATAATTTGGCGTCGAATGCCGTGGTTGGAGTGTTTTTAAGGGTTTTGGAATATTTCAACGGCTTACTTTTCTTAACCACTAACCGGGTGGATGATATCGACGAGGCTATTATTTCCCGTTGCATCGCCATGATCAAATACCATCACCCCACCACCCAAGATCGCCGAAAAATTTGGCAGGTGATGACCGAACAATTTAATCTACCTATTGCTGCGCCACTGATTGAAGACTTAGTACAGCTATTCCCAGAGGCAACAGGTCGAGATATTAAAGGCTTAACCAAACTGGTCGCTAAGTTTTGCCAACAAAAACAATTAGCACCCGAACTTGAGGTATTTAAAAGATGCTCTGTTTTTCGTGGCTTAGAAATGGCGATCACAGATTAAACACCATTCCAAGTAACGCGGCCCCGAGCTTGATGCCAGAGGCTATCGTCAAAAACTAGTGCCATTTTTGCCTTTACGTATTCACTGACAAATATCTAACTGGGCTAAACAGCTCAAAATGCCGAAAAATATTGCAATACTTGTGAACTAGTTCACAGCTTTTACCCAGTTAAGTGTGATAAATTGAAACTCAAATGGATTTCTTTACTTATGCCTAACTTTACCGACCATCATACGTTATATGTTACCTATTACCTCAGCAAACCGTGCACAACGCCATTCATGATAGATAAACAATTAGTTGATGAAGCGTTGCAACTTTGCTGCGCCCTG
>SXIZ01000308.1 GCA_005779525.1 Methylococcaceae bacterium | reverse complement strand
GTAAATGCCTGGGTTTGCGATGGCAAAACTAAGGTAGACATTATTGTTTATGACGTTTGGAAAGAGGTAGGACATTACCTTATCACGCCGATGGGTGAGCCTGTAAGCGTATCACCCCCGCCAACAGCAATGCCACCTAGTAATCCGTTACCTAATCCACCTTCGAGCATACCGAGTGTAGAAGCGAATCCAACACCCGCGCCTGTCCCTGCCTTGCCCCCGTTACCCGCAATTTCCGCCACTGATCGGTTATCGGCTATTCGCTTTCTAGAACAGGCCAGTTTCGGACCGACCACAGCTGAAATCACCGCAGTGCAAGCTGTCGGGTTAAAATATTGGATGGCACAACAGGCAAATCTACCTGCCAGCGGTATGGCTGACGACCTAAATACGAATCAAGTCACCAATCAATTATTTCTCAATATGTATCAGGGGTCAGATCAACTGCGTCAACGCATGATGTTTGCCCTAAGCCAAATTCTGGTCGTATCATCCGAAAAAAATATCAATGGCGAGGAACTGGTTCCTTGGGTGAAATTACTTTCAAAACACGCATTTGGTAATTATCGCGCCTTACTGCGTGATGTGTCGTTAAGTCCGACAATGGGAAAATATCTGGATTTAGCCAACAGCAAAAAATCTACGACCACTACAGCACCAAACGAAAATTATGCACGCGAACTGATGCAATTATTTACCATTGGCTTAGTGCAATTAAATCAGGACGGTAGCCTTAAACTGGACGCACAAGGCCGAAGCATTCCTACTTATGACCAAACGACAATACGTGAAGTTGCCCGCGCCTTAACCGGCTGGACTTATCCAACCAGACCTGGCGCAACAACTGGGCAATCGAATTGGGAGTATTTTATCGGCTTGCTGGAACCCCGTCCGCAATATCATGATAGCGGTATCAAAACCCTTCTGAATGGTACTCAGATTCCAGCAGCACAAACTGTCACACAAGATCTGGATGCAGTATTGGATAATCTTTTTCAGCATCCTAACCTACCCCCCTTCATTGCTACCCGTTTGATTCGCTCACTGGTAACCAGCAATCCTAGCCCAGGTTATATCCAACGGGTTGCTGACGTATTTGCGAATAATGGTCAAGGTATTCGCGGTGATTTATGGGCTGTTTTAAATGCCATCTTGACCGATACTGAAGCCACAGGCGAACCAACACTTCAACAAGGCCGTTTAAAAGATCCAATTTTGCACATCATGCAGTTGGGGCGTGCTTTAGGCGCACCCATAACCGATCCCGGTATGTTTATGTATATTTTTAGAGGTTTAGGCGAACAACTGCTATCACCGAGCACAGTATTCAGTTTTTATTCACCACTCAACAAACTCCCCCAACATCCAGGATTATTCGGACCAGAGTTCCAAATCTATTCACCCGCATTAGCCATTCAACGTGCTAATTTCATTTATCAAATATTGAGCGGACAAATCGGCAGTGCCTTCACAATCAATCTTAACCAGTTTATTACCCTAGCAGGCAATCCAGTCGCGTTAGTGGAGCAAGTAAATCAATCCTTAATGTTTGGCAGAATGTCTAACGAATTACAGCAAATTATTTTAACCGTTACCCAGGCAACCCCTGACACTCATAATCGCGTCCTTGGTGCCCTGTACCTAGCAGCTATTTCCAGCGAATACAGTACACAACGTTAATTTCTTATTGAGAGCAACTATTATGAAACATCTACACAATCCTCAAAGACGCGATTTTTTGAAATTAAGTGCCGGACTTGCCTACTTAGGAATGTCCGGTATCAGCTTGGGCTTGTTTCCTCGTTTAGCCAGCGCGAGCACAGTAACTGACTATAAAGCATTAGTCTGTGTAAACTTGAATGGCGGCAACGATGGCAATAATCTCATTGTACCTTTGGAGCCTAGCAAATATGCAGCGTACAAATCAATTCGCGGCAATCTGGCGTTAACTGGCACCAAGCTGCTCCCCAGTATTACCGATGCGCAAGGCAATTATTTTGCTCTACATTACGGCCTGACCGAAATGAATGCGCTGTACAACTCAGGACAACTTGCCCTTATCTTAAACACGGGTATGTTGGAACGCCCGTTAACACGTGCAGAGTATTTACAAGGTCTAAATGCACCTAGCAATTTATTCTCCCATTCCGACCAAACGGTACAAATCCAAAGTGGTCAAGCTACCGCTAACGGTACTGGTTGGGGTGGCCGACTACTGGATAATTTGGGCGGCGCACAGGACAGTTTGGCAGCGGTATCGTTATCCACACCAGCGTTACTAATACAAGGTAATACAGTCAGTGGTAACGTCATTACTCCGGGGAGTAATCTTGAGTTAGCCGGAATGAATTTTTGGGATCCATCAATGTCACTTGCCAGACGCCAAGCATTGAACCAAATATTAACCTTAGATGGGGGTAATCCGATTCGACAAACTGCCAATCAAACCATGAAAGAGGGCATGCAACTCGCTGATAAGTTAAAATCAAATGCGCAATTACCAACGCTCACTACCGTGTTCCCGGGCACCTCAATTGGTAATCAGCTAAAAGAAATCATGCACATGATTCGTATACGCGCCCAACAAGGCCCAGGAAGACAAGTATTTTATTGTTCTCTGGACGGCTTCGATACACATAGCGCTCAAGACTGGCAGCAATGGGACTTATTTAGCAAACTATCACAAGCCTTGGCGGCATTTTATCAAGCGACACAGGAAACTGGCTTGGCGCAACAGGTTACCAGTTTTACTCAATCAGAATTCGGCCGCACCTTACAATCAAACGGTACAGGCAGCGATCATGCCTGGGGAAGTCACCATATCGTATTGGGTGGTGCCGTACGCGGTGGAATTTACGGACAAATGCCGGATTTTACTTTAAATGGCCCGGATGACGCTAATGGTCGTGGGGTGTGGATACCCAAAATTGCTACCACCCAATTCGGCGCAACACTAGGGCGCTGGTTCGGGGCATCAACAACCGAGCTTAATACTGTTTTTCCTAGCATGGGACACTTTGAAACTAGCGATGTGGGTTTTATGGGGTAAGAAACTTGAATGTGTTAGGGGACATAGGGCGGTATACTGTTTATATTCAATAATCAGAAATGGACTACCCTCCCACTACATGCAGTGGTTTACCACGGGAAATAAGGAAGAGCCGATAAATTGAAAACTACAGTGGTTCATATGGTTTCACACTACTTTTAACTACGTTATTTTCCTTATCGTACGATCTATACTATTGATTATTAAGAGTTACAAGTAGTACGCAGTTGTTCGCAGTATTCTAAATCGGACTTTTAATGCGATGGTCCGGCGTTCGAATCGCGATCGATCCAGCAAAAAATTTAAATGAATTAACCAGTTAGCTTGCAAAAGCAACTGGTTATTTTATGCCTCCGTTTTTGTTTGTGAAAAAGCTGCAGACTTCAACCACCCTGTTCTACCAATACATATAATGGCGTCCGCCACTTCGCCCCAAAATAACCTAAATCATGCTACCTGACATTATTTTTGTATATCGATTTAATCCAAACTAAGCTCAATACTTCTAAATCCTTCAGCATGCTCTAATTTGCCATCATCGCTTAACAATTGCACCCGTCGATGTTCGCCCGGATAAAACACTGCGGCCTCTAAATTAAGATCGCCCAAGTCAGGATGCGCAACTGCCTTGACTTTGCCGGACTTGCGTGACCAGCGAAATAGCTGGGAGGCCACTTTGCTATGGTAGGGTCCAGCCACGATCAGGTATTTTTGTTTATGCGACCAAGCAATATCTCGAATTCCATGACCCTCTAGGTCCAAAGAAATCGGCGCACCAAACTTAGCAAGCGCTCCATCCAAAACAGCTAAGGGATTAAGTAGTTCAATCAGTAAGGCTTTACCCTGACGATAGCCTCCATCATGCACTTTGCCGTCATGCAAAGGATTGCGCACGCCAATCAATAAGGTACCTTCAGGCGTTGCCGTCAGGCCTTCGATACTGAGACCGCCAATGTCTTTAGGGGCTATACTACTGGCTGTGGCCAGCTGGAAAGCATCAAAGCGTGCATCTGCTTTTAGATCTTGCAGGAGGTTTTTATAGGGTTTGCCTACGGCCTGGGCTTGCCAATAACTATTACCCGTCACGTCCAGCTTTACGCCTAAGAGAGTATGTCGTGCGGCCCGAAATTCTCCGTGACGGTTAGTGCTATGCGAACCTATCCAAAACAAGATCCCGTCTAGTTCTGCCGCCGCTTCTAAATCCAGCTCCTGTCCGGGTAAATCGCTGACGCCGTCGGGGAATACACTACTCAGCTGCAGGGTTTGCAGCGGATAATGGGTAATTGCTTTGTCGAATATTTGGAGTTGGTTAAGCTCATCATCCGCCACTATAAAGGTGTGGGCATCGAGAGCGACCGCTCCTGAAGGATTACGTACCCCAACATAGTGTTGTAGCGATAATTTATCTTTAGACATGAGCTACTCCGTTTTGATTAAACAAGTTTATAGCGAATGCGGTCTTACCTCTCGGTTGAGGTGAAGCACTATCTTGCAAGCTGGGCGGAGTTTGCCCCCCAGACCGTTGCAAAATAGCATCATGCTTGCCACTTTCGATTGCTAAAAGCCCATACAGCCTCATCAACAGGCCAATGAATTTATTCTTTATACTTCAGGCGGTAAAGTGCCGATATATCTTCATTACCCCAGCCACGCGCCATCAGTTGTGCATAATCGAGTAAAGTTTGCTCGACCAAGGGCACCTCAATCTCATATTGCGCGGCCATTTTTTGGCAAATTTTTAAATCTTTATGATGTAACGCTACCCGAAATCCTGGCTTAAACACACCTTTGCTCATCGTGGGCCCCCGATGTTGTAGGAACCAATTGCCCGCTGCCCCGCCAGCAATGACGTCGATCACTTTATCCATCGGCAAATCCATCGCTGCGGCAAAGGCTAAGGCTTCGGTCACTGCTTGATTAATTCCGGCCGCCATTACTTGATTCACGGCTTTGGTACCTTGTCCACTGCCCGTCGGGCCAATGTGGATGATGCGACTGGTCATGCTTTCTAACAGAGGATAAACCCGCTGTAAGACTTTACTATTCCCGCCGACCATCATCGACAAACTCCCATTTTTAGCCCCTTCCACGCCTCCCGAAACAGGCGCATCCAGAAAATCTACCTGCAGCTCTTCCAAGATTTCCGCGGCGAGTTCTGCAGTGGCACTGCTGACAGTAGACATATCCACCACGATACTTTCCGGATTAATGGTTTTGCACAGCGCATGTACAATTTCCAGGACATCGCGATCTTCGGACACGCAGATAAACACCACATCAACTTTAGCGGCTAACGCTTCCGGACTGTCATAAGCCAACACTTGCAATTCACTGGCCAGGGCATTGGCTTTAGCAGGATTGCGATTGTAAACCGCACTTAAATAGCCGTCTTGCGCCAGATTACGTGCCATCCACTCCCCCATCGCTCCCAATCCGATCATTCCGGCACGCATATTATTTCTCCAAATAAGTGTAGGTGGTTAAACCATGGGTCAATTCTTGTAAATAGTGCTGACGTAACTCGGCACTGAGCTGACAGTGTTGTAATTTTTCGGCATATGCCTGCTTTAAGGCATTGCTGTCGATATGTACATAATCCAATAATTCTTGTACATGCTCGCCTTCGATAAAATCGTAGTGTAAAAACGCCGGATCATCTGCAGGTAATGCATGATTAATGCTGATGTTAATCGAATGGGTATCACCGAATAAATTATGCATATCCCCCAAAATTTCCTGATACGCGCCCAACAGGAAGAAACCAATTAAATAGGGTTGTTCTGGATCAATAGCGTGTAGCGCTAAGGTTTTTTCGATATTCTGCCCATCGACATATTCATCGACGCGCCCATCAGAGTCACAGGTTAAATCCTGCAATACTGCTCGGCGCTTGGGTTGTTCATCCAAGCGATGAATCGGCATGATCGGAAAGATTTGTTCGATCGCCCAAGAATCTGGCATCGATTGAAATAAGGAAAAATTACAGAAAATTTTATCTGCCAGTTTTTCTTCCAGTTCCTGCTGGATTTTTTGCTGACTGTGAATTTCTGGGTTTAAATGCAATAAGGTGTATTGGCATAATTGCAAATAATGCTGTTCAGCGTCTGCCAACGCCGCCAAACTGAGTTCGCCTTGAGTAAAACGACTGCGGGCATTTTGTATGGCAAACTGTGCATCGTGATATTGTTCGACGATATTGTGCTGCTGAAACTGCGCCAGGGCTTCAATTTGTAATTCAGGAATCGCTTCAATATCAGTGACATTGGTAATCAAAACCGCATGATGTGCACTGATCGCCCGCCCAGATTCAGTGATGATATCCGGTTGCGGGAGCTGTTGCTCGGCACACACTTCGGCAAAGCTACGCACGATATTATGTGCGTATTCGTGCAGACTATAGTTGATAGAACATTCTCGCCGTGAACTGCTACCGTCGTAATCGATGCCTAACCCACCGCCAGTATCCACCACCTGAATATTGGCACCCAACTTATGGAGTTGCACATAAAACTGACTGGCTTCTTTTAGAGCAATTTTAATATCATGAATATTGGCAATTTGCGAGCCCATATGAAAGTGCATCAGCTTCAGGGTATCCAATAAATCCACCGCGCGTAATTTATCCAGCAAATGCAAAATTTCACTCGGATGAAAACCGAATTTCGATTTTTCACCGCCACTGTTTTGCCATTTGCCCGCCCCCAAACTGGATAAGCGGACCCGAACCCCCAACTGCGGTCGGATTTGCATTTTGCTCGATTCTTCAATAATCAACGCTAATTCTGAGGGTTTTTCAATGACGATAAACACTTGTAAACCCATTTGTAAGCCAATTAAAGCCAGCCGAATATAAGCACGATCTTTATAACCGTTACAGATAATGGTGGATTTGCCATTAGCCGCACTTTTGGACAACCCTAAAATCGCGAGCAATTCTGGCTTGCTCCCAGCTTCCAAACCAATATTATCTGCCGCTAAAATGCCTTCCACGACTTTACGTTGCTGATTCACTTTAATGGGATAAACCGGAGTATAACTGCCGCGATAAGCATACGTTGTAATCGCTTTGTCAAATGCGGTATTTAATTGCTCGACCCGGTCTTTCAAAATATCGGTAAAGCGCACCAACACTGGCAGAGAATGTCCCTGAGTCGTCAAAGATTGCGCAATAGTGAATAAGTCTAACTCCACGGTGCTTTGCGGGGATGGCTTAACCGCAACATGCCCGCGCTGATTAATGGAAAAATATCCACTCCCCCACTGATTAATCGCATAGGTTTGCGCAGAGTGTGCCAGCGTCCAGATCTTTGCAGGCGATAAGGCGTCAGTTTGCTTAGGGCTTGTGCCGGACTCAGAGTTCACTAATTTTCTCCAATTTGAAATATTTAGGGGCTATTTAGTTTAATATAATAACGTTTTTCATTACTGACTACAGGAAATATCATGCTTGACGCCCATTGGTTTACCGAAATTGTACCCGGTGCAGAATCGGCTTTTTCGCTCAAAATCAAAAACAAATTACACGCCGAACAATCCGAATTCCAATATTTGGAAATCTATGAAACCGAAGGCTTTGGCAATTTAATGGTGATCGATGGTTGCACCATGGTATCCACCCGCGATAACTTCTTCTATCATGAGATGATGAGCCACACTGCGCTATTTACCCATCCTGCCCCCAAAAAGGTCTGGATTATTGGCGGAGGCGATTGCGGTACCTTGCGTGAAGTTTTGAAACACGACAGTGTAGAGCAAGCCATCCAAATCGATATCGACGAGCGCGTAACCCGACTAGCGGAAATTTATTTTCCCGAGCTGTGCGAATCCAACAATGATCCGCGCGCTGAATTAAAATTTATCGATGGGATTAAATGGGTAAAAGATGCTGCGCCTAATTCAGTCGACATTATTATTGTAGATAGCACCGATCCCGTTGGCCCTGCAGAAGGTTTATTCAGCGAACAATTTTATCGTGATTGCTATAACTGTTTAACGCCCAATGGTATGGTGATTCAACAAAGCGAATCCGCATTATTCCATCTGCCGTTGATTGGCGAAATGCGTGATGCAATGAGTCATGCAGGCTTAAGTCATTTGCAAACCCTGTTTTTCCCACAATGTTTATATCCATCGGGTTGGTGGAGTGCAACGATTGCCAGCAAAGCGGAGCTCGCTGAGTTTCGTAAAGTGGATGCGGCGGCAAAAACCTTTGCGACGGTGTATTACAACGCCGATATTCACCAAGCCGCACTTGCACAGCCTGAATTTTTTAAGCAAGCGATGGCGAAGCGGGCGTGATACAATTTTAAAATGCAATTTTTAACCAGTTTTCAGCTACTTGAACGTATTAATGCTCTGCTGAGCTCGGAAGAGCGTAAACGTTACGCAGCTTTGGGTATTCAGCCAGTGCATGTGCAAGTATTGGAATATCTGTCTTTATGCAATCATTACAGCGACACGCCAGCGGCGTTGACTGAGTACTTAGGGCTGACCAAAGGCACGGTGTCGCAAACCTTGCAAGTATTAGAGCGTAAAGGCTATTTAAGTAAAACCCAGGATCTGGATGACGGACGTATCATTCATTTAAGTCTACTGGAAGCTGGCAAAAAAATTTTGCAGCAAGTACAGCCCTTGGATGTTTTTACGCAAGCCGAAAAAACCTTGCTGCAGAAAGAATTTAAATCTTTGCGGCATGCATTAGGCGTCACGCTGGAAGTTTTACAAAAAGCTAATAATTCTAAGAGTTTTGGGATGTGCACAACCTGCGTGCATCTTGCAGAAATTGAGCAACACTTACATTGTGGCTTGACCGAAGAACCTTTAAAGCAAGAAGCAGTCAATAAAATTTGCCGATTACATCAATTTCCCGACAAATAATCCACGCGCCCACTAATATAACAGGCGAGTTTATTCACTTTCATTAAGAGACACATTATGTTTGATCCTAAAGCTATCGAAGACCTTGCTAAACGTTTATCCGACTCCTTACCCACTGGCCTGACCGCGATTAAAGAAGATTTGGAAAAAAACTTTCACGCGGTATTACAAAGTGGTCTAGGCGCCCTGGATTTGGTCACCCGCGAAGAATTTGAAGTGCAAAAAGCGGTGCTCGCTAAAACCCGCAGCAAACTAGAAGATTTGGAAAAGCGTGTTGCCGAAATAGAACAACAGGTCCTTCCTAAAGAATAATTGCAATGTCGCTTGCCATTGTTTATAGCCGGGGGCGCGCGGGTATCGACGCGCCCTTGGTCACTGTCGAAGTGCATGTTGCCAATGGTTTACCCAGTCTAAATATCGTCGGACTTCCCGAAACCGCCGTCAAAGAAAGTAAAGATCGGGTACGCGGTGCTCTGCTAAATTCACAATTTGAATTTCCCCAGCAGCGCATCATCGTCAATTTAGCTCCCGCCGACCTACCCAAAGAGGGTGGGCGTTTTGATTTAGCGATTGCCTTGGGTATACTCGCAGCCTCTGGGCAAATACCGAAAGAAGTCCTGACGCAGTATGAATGTGTCGGTGAATTATCCTTAGGCGGTGAACTACGTGCGATTAATGGCGTGTTACCGATTGCGCTCCAAGCCAAACACGCGGGCAGACAACTGATTCTACCGCGCGATAATTTGGCAGAAGCTATTTTAGTTAAAGATGCCCAAGTCATCCCGGCACAACATTTGTTAGAAGTCAGTGCGCATTTATTAGGGCGACAATTAATTGCCCCAGAAAGCCAAAGTCCAATCCCTCGCACGGAACACTATACCGTGGACTTTGCGGATGTGCATGGTCAATTCCAAGTAAAACGCGCTTTTGAAATTGCTGCCGCGGGGATGCACAATCTATTGATGCTAGGCCCGCCGGGGACCGGAAAATCTATGCTAGCCGCCCGCCTGCCAACGATTTTACCCCCGCTCACCGAGCAACAAGCACAAGAAAGTGCAGCACTTGCGTCGATTAGTGATCAAGGACTGGATCTGGATAACTGGCTGAAACCTCCCTATCGGGCACCCCATCATACCGCCTCCGCGGCAGCGATGGTTGGCGGAGGCAGTAATCCCAAACCCGGAGAAATTTCCTTGGCACACTGGGGGACCTTATTTTTGGATGAATTACCCGAATTTGATCGTAAAGTGCTTGAAGTGTTACGCGAACCGCTGGAAACCGGACATATCATTATTTCACGCGCCAGTCGCCAAGTGGATTTTCCCGCAAAATTTCAACTGATTGCCGCCATGAATCCCTGCCCTTGCGGCTTTCTCGGGGATAGTTCTGGGCGTTGTCGCTGTACGTCTGAACAAGTCGCCCGCTATCGTGCGAAAGTGTCTGGCCCTTTATTAGATCGTATTGATATGCACTTAGAAGTGCCGCGCATCTCGCACGAGGTATTACGCAAAGGTTCTGCTGATGGCGAGGAAAGCAGTGCCGCCATTCGAGCACGCGTGGTCAAAGCACGTAAGCTTGCGCTAATGCGTGCAGGCAAAACCAATGCCGAGCTCTCTGCAGTAGAAGTTAAACGCTATTGTGAGGTTTCCGATGCCGGACATGAGCTTTTAGCCAATGCGTTGGAGCGCTTTGGCCTGTCAAACCGTGCCTATCATCGTATTTTAAAACTGGCGCGCACTATTGCCGATTTGGCAGCTTCTGAAGCCATAACTATTGCACATATCAGTGAAGCCATTAGCTATCGCAAATTAGATCGCAAGCAGTAAGTGTGTTTCAGATCAATAGTTCTCTGGGATCACAATCATTAATATGCACCCAATCTTAATTTCTCAGTTAACGCCTGCAAGAACAATTTATCTCTGCGCCTTTCTACTACATCTACTGACCTCGCAACTGCCGCTGGTCAATCAGGAATGGGTGTTTATCGATGCCGCGCGTTATTTTCTGAAACAGAACCCAGTATTGCTAGAAGAATATTTCAGCTATCAAGCTAATACGCTCGGCATGCCAATCTTGGTGGCAAGCGTTGCCAAACTGCTGCCCGGCCTGAATATTAGTACTGTTTATCGCATGGTGTCTGCGACCAGCATACTACTACTTGGCGAAGCGATTATCCGCGCTAACCAATTAATTACCAAGGGCTATAATACGCAGAGCGTGCTACTGTGCGTGCTGGTAAATCCTTTAATTTGGACTTTTGCAGGACGCGCTACCGCGGATTTATTTCCTGCCTCCCTGGCAATTTTCAGTGTCGTGTTATTTTGGGAAGCCTCTAACAACGCCCCCAAGGCGATGCTCGCAATGCTAGGCATGGGGCTAGCCATTACGCTTAAGTACCATGCGCTATTGTTACTGCCCTTGGTCGTGACTGAACAATTCACCCGTAAACACCGCAAAATTAGTCTAACTCACTTACTATTACGCCTACTCGCGATTCTCATCATCCCCGCGAGCTATGTGCTCGCAGTAAAGTATTATTTCAATTATTGGTTCACACCGGATAATTTTCATGAAATGCTGCGATTCAATTTTGGCAATTTTCTCAATAACCTGCTGGTCTATCTAGGGTATTTAGGTATTTAGGTATTTTGCTGTTAGCGCTCAGTCTTAGCCCAATAATTACGGTACCTAAGCAACTAAGATCCCATATACGGCAAAGCCTACTCCGCATCGTGGTATTCAGTAGTGCTTTTGGTTTGGGGTATTACGGGGTCAAACCCCAAGGGGAAATGAATTTTGGGCCTTTAGATAGCTGGCTGAATCCGGCTATTTTGGGCGGTGGTTTCTGCGTGATGGCGAAATTGTTACTTATTAATCTAGTTCAGACATTCAAAGGTACGCCACAGTCAACAGCGATTCAAAAACGCTATTTACGCTGTATCTTATTGACGTTAATAGTGATGCTTAGCCTACTCTCCTGTACCCGCCCGGCGCAACGATATTTATTGTTTATCTTGCCCTTTAGCTATTTTTTCATCTTGAAGAGTCTAACTAAGCAAACTTATATAATTTTATCGCTAGTCTTTAGTATATTGTTAAACCTTTACCTAACGGGCAATCAATACGTCACAGGCCAGGCGGCGCAACTTATGGTTACTGCCTTACAAGAAAAAGCCTTGATTCAGGAAACAGATGGTGATGTGTTACTGCGCCATGTGGGCAACGCTTTTTTTAAGTATTCCCTAACCCCCAAAAAATACAGGGTCACCTCAGGAGACAGCAGCAATATTTTATTTTCGGTAACTAGCGACTTCTTGCTGTGGCATAAAAGCTATGCCTTAGCATTAAACCCTTAAACTACGATCGGTTAACGGCATAAATTCCACGACCTGATGACAGAGCCTGTAAGTCATCCCTCGATGGGTTGCCCTCACTCACCTACTAGGCAAGCAACATGACTGCATCCACCAAACCGCAAAAATCAAACCGCCAAACCACCTATGTAGCCTTAGCGCTACTGACAGGGATTATGGTAGGAGAATTGCTGCATTTGAACTTAGCCCATCCTTCTGCGACAGCAGTTAACCCATTATTAAGCCAATGTGTCGTGGTCTTTAATGTCTTAACCGATATTTTTCTACGTTTAGTGAAGATGATTATTGCGCCTCTGGTGTTTGCAACCTTAGTCGTAGGTATGGCGAAAATGGGTGATAGTCATACCGTGGGGCGCATTGGCGTAAAAGCGTTGTTTTGGTTTTTTTCGGCGTCCCTACTGAGCCTGCTGCTAGGAATGTTATTAGTCAATGTATTACACCCTGGGAGTAGTTTACATATTGCGCTTCCAGCAGCAGGTTCCTCGACGGGTTTAACGGAAATTAAACCTTCCTTGGCCAGTTTTGCTGCACATATATTTCCTAAGAGCATTGTTGAAGCCATGGCAAATAACGAAATTCTACAAATCGTGGTGTTTGCGATGTTTTTTGGGGTGGCCTGTGCATCCCTGGGAGAAAGCGCACGCCCAGTCGTCGCGACCCTGGATGCCTTGGGACACATTATGCTAAAGGTCACTAGCTATGTTATGCACAGCGCTCCTGTGGCCGTATTTGCCGCCATGGCAGCGGTCATAGCACAAAATGGACTCGGGGTATTAAGTGCTTACGGCACCTTTATTGGCGAATTTTATTTGGGCTTGCTGCTGCTGTGTACGCTTTTAGGCGGCATCAGTTTTATATTCTTGGGCACTCGGGTGTGGCATTTGGTGCGTGTGATTCGTGAACCCATGTTACTGGCATTTGGCACTGCCAGCAGTGAAAGCGCTTATCCAAAATTGTTACAACAATTGGAAAATTTTGGCTGTGATGAGAAGGTTGTGGGTTTAGTGCTACCGCTGGGTTATTCATTTAATCTCGACGGCAGCATGATGTATATGACTTTTGCGGTGTTATTTATCGCACAAGCTTATGGCATTTCAATGCCATTGGATGATCAACTGATCATGCTGTTAGTATTACTGTTTACCAGTAAAGGCGTTGCCGGGGTGCCACGTGCCTCTTTAATTGTGATTGCTGGAACGCTCTCCATGTTTCATATTCCAGAAGCAGGTTTACTACTCTTGTTAGGTATAGATCAGATTCTGGACATGGGACGCAGTGC
>SXIZ01000307.1 GCA_005779525.1 Methylococcaceae bacterium | reverse complement strand
TTTTACGGATCACACCCAGGGTCGTGTGCGCGTCGGTGACCAATAAACATAGCTGTCCTGCTTCGATGGCCGTTAGCGGGGCGATCGCCAGTAGATAATTTTCAAAGCCTGTCGCATGCATTGCCACGCTGAGTGCTCGTGTGCTGGGGCGACTGTTGCGCTCTTTTAAACGCGGTGTATGAATATCGACGGGTTCAAGTTGTAAGCTATGAAGATGAGATTTAGCTGGAATTGGGGCGTTGATCGCGGCAACACGATAAATATTATGCAGACTGGTATATTGATTTAAGGTCGCGAGAATATCGTGATAATGCGGGAATAATTGTGCGATCTGGGTTTTACCCGGGTGCGAACTCTCGATGATGGCAGTATAGCCTGAGAGCCGTTGACTTAAATAGCCCTGCTCTGCAGGCTGTAATAAAGGACTGGGGGCGGCTGCCAGTGCTGCGACTATCTGGGTGCAGTCCAGTTGTACTGTGAGTTGACTCAATGCTGCACTGGGAATAAACGTGCGAGGGGCGGTGTGCAAGCTGGGTAGCCACGTAAATTCTGCGTTGCTGGCGCCTGCACCTATCACTAAGCATCCGGCATGCTGCACGGCAAACGCAAAGACGCTGTCCACGCGTTCGGCAGCAAAATAAAAAGGATTGCACAGTGCAAATAATAAATTTTGCCGTAACAGTAACTTCAACGTTTTGAGTGCTGCCTGACAGTCCTCGGCGTGTTCCCAGCGCTGCTCTAGATCGGCGCGTTGATAAATCTCCGCCAGCACTTGCCACAGTGCAGATGAGGGGCACAGACTCAGTTGTGCTTGTTTGCGCAAACAATAGGCGATCAATTGCAGCGCGGTAATACTGAACTCTAATGCCAAAGCAGGCGCTAAATCGGAAAAGTTCAGTAATTGCGCGTAGAGCAAGGCGTTAGAGCGTAACAGCTGATAACTTAATTCGGTGCTTTTGCGTTTTAGGGTGCGAGATTTTGGGGCATGTGCTGGCAGCTGCAAACTCTCTAATTGCTTGGCGTAGTCTAGGACGTAAGGCTGAATTTGGCGTAGCAGCTTGCCATAGGTGGGGGTAGCGGGTGGCTGCTGCTGCAGATGTTCTAAAAAACGCTGTAAATAGGTGCCCGCTTTGCTCACTTTAAGTCGCGCAAGTTCGTCTAGCCAGTCCTGTAAACCCGCTTCAGTTAAGGCAAAAGGGAAATAATCTGTCATAAACATCGCGCCGACTCAATGATTAAGCTAATAATAAATGAGTGTAGGCGCTTATGTGAACTTTGTTTTAGTATTGCTACGGAAATATAATGCAGTTAGCATTTTAAATGTGGAACGTACCCTGAAAGTCAATTGCAGCATGCCAACAGGGGGCAGACTATGCAGTTTAACTACCCACTGGAAAAAAGTTATTCATTTTAAAAATGGCTGCCGTGTTGTGCGTCAATGTACTGAAAGAAAGTTGATAACGCTGGCGTCAATTGGTTTTAGCAGTGTTTCTCATTTGTGAAATGGCGAGATGTAATTCACTCACTTGCTGGCGTAACAAATCAAGATTGTGCATCGTTTCGGCTAATTGTGTTTCCATATGCTCAAAATGCGCCTGAAAATAGCGGGTATCGGGAAGCTTAGGTTTTTTGGGTTTGGTTTCAGACGCATTAATTTTGGGGTATAACTCAGTGGTGACTGCTTTGGTCTTCATGGTTTTTTTCTCTTGTATGTATTTCAGTGTGTATTCAGACATTTAAAATTCCCAGTCAGCTTTGGATAGTGCGTAATTGCTATCTTCTGTTAGCCTCATCGTCATATGGAAAGCGGTTGCTCTCTGAGTTGGTTATGTGAGGTGCTTGCTCCTAAACATATTCGTGCAAGGCCATAAAAAGTTATATTCGCAATAAATATCCATGAATATATAGGTGGCTGTGCTTTAGGGCTTAAAGTTATGCATGAGTCCAGTTCGATTGCCTTGGAGAGTCTGTTTTGGCATAGGCGGCATAAATTACAAAATTGTGTGATTTGCCATAGTGTTGTGTGATTTGCCATAGTGTTGTGTGATTTGCCGTATTTTTGGTTAAGGAAAAAGCATTCGCGATCAAAGAGTAGATTTAAGCAAGATATAACAGAGAGTTATAAATATAATTCTTCTTAACACTATCAGGTTGAGATTATTAGAGTTTAAAACAAGCCGCCAGAAATCCATCTAGACAAGTCTTAACGTTAATTCGCGGGCTAGCAAGTACCCACGCTAATATCGTGTCTTCAGCAAAATTAGTACCAAAGTATTTATGAGTCCAACCGTTTGCTGCTAATCAATGGAGTAACTACATCTATTGGTTTATCGCAGTTCTAGTCCTGAATATGAAAGCATAGCGACACTGCAGCACGCACACGATCAGTTTTTAGCTTACTCGTCACTTTAGCTAGATTGACCGCTTGGTTAGCGCTACGCCAGTGGTTTAAATAGGTAATGCGGTACGCATATTAGTAGCTATCTTCATGCAATTGATCGGCATAAGTTTAGTTAAGGGTATAATTTTTCGTAGTTTTCTATTATGCTTATGCTTATATTGATTGTTAGTGTAATCACTGAGTTTAATTTTATATTTTTTTAAGATTTTTTTTGGAGTCAAAATGCGCTTTTTTAGTGTCTGGTGTTTATTGATTTTATTTGCTTTGGTCTTCCAGAACGCACAGGCTGAAGATAGTAAGGAGCTGAGTAATACTAAGGTCTATACCGTTGCGCCTGGTGATGTTTTGGAAATTACAGTTTGGAAAGAAGAGGGCTTACAAAAAGAGGTCTTGGTTAGACCTGACGGTGGATTATCATTTCCCTTAGTAGGCGATTTTAAGGCCCAAGGCTTAAGTCTGCAGCAGATCCAAAAACATCTGGTTGAACGTTTAGTCAAATATATTCCTGATCCCGTTGTGACCGTGGCGGCTTTAAAATTGTTGGGTAACAAAATCTATGTCGTGGGAAAGGTCATTAAGCCAGGTGAGTATGTGACCAATAGTTATGTTGATATCGTGCAAGCACTCGCTATGGCGGGAGGGATGACTCCGTTTGCCGCTACCAATGATATTAAGGTATTACGCCGCGATGCTAGTGGATCGCAAATGGTGTTACCTTTCAAATACACCGATATTGAGGATGGTAAGCAACTGAAACAAAACGTCATTCTGCAATCGGGTGATGTGATTGTCGTTCCCTAGTAATCTTAAAGGAGTAACCTTGATGCTTGCGATTAAACCTGGTTCAGGACTGCTACTCTTGCTGAGTTTAGGCATTAATCAAGTTCAGGCCAGTGAATGGTACGTGGAGCCCAGTGCCAATGTGCGAACTGAATTTGATGATAATATTCGTTTGCTGCCTAACAATACTGCAGATGCCTATGGTTTTATTGCTGGATTAACGGCAAATTCGGGTATTCGCTCTGAAGTGTATAACGTCGGGATTAAAACCGGGGTAGATGTATATGAATATTGGGGACAAAGTAATTTGGATCGCCAAAATTTTAATTTTGGCTTAAATTCGGAGTATTTATGGACTGAAAAACACCGATTGGGGCTCGAGATTGATTATGTGCGCGATACTTCACTCACCAGTGAATTATTAACTACAGGTAACCTAGGTAATCAGGTTGGTAGGCAAAGTTTGACCGTCGCACCGAATTGGACTTATGCGCTCTCGGCGGCCCAAAGTCTGAAGGCAGGATATTCGCATCAAGATGTTAGCTATGATAAAAATAGTACGAACTACCTGAGTAGCTATTTGATTGATTCGGTAGATTTGACCTATTCTCATCAATGGAATCCGGCTTGGCAATATTTCGCAACGTTAGGCGCTTATCGTTATGACTTGGTGGATGCGCCGACTACCATTGATAACTTTAGCGCGAATGTGGGGGCTGATTACCTGTATTCTGAAACGCTGAGTTTTAATTTTATGGTCGGCGCCCGGGAAACTGAGAGTCAGTTTGGCTTTGCTATAACGCCTGAACAGCAGGCACTCTATAACTTTCTGAATATCCCTAGTGCAACGAAATCCAGTTCCTTAGGTTCGCTGTTTTCAGTGGGCATGAAAAAGCAGTTTGAAGTCGCAAATTTAAATCTGAGTTACGCACGCAATACCTCGCCAACAGGTGGGGGAGTGGTGTTGGAAACTGATAGCTTCAATGGCAACTACGAACATAAGTTGACAGAACAATTAAGAGCGCAACTGCGCACAGAGATCTCTTTAAATTCATCGACGAGTTCGGCGACCAGCACCTATAATCGTGATTACTATGGGGTTGAACCCAAGTTGATTTGGAATTTTAATCGGCAAGCGGATGTGGTCTTAGGTTATCGGTATCGTACCCAAAATTATACGGCCACTAATGTGAGCGCCAGCGGGAATACATTTTATCTATATGTTAATTATGCTTGGGATAAGATCTTGGGTAATCCGTTTTGAGCATGAATACCCCCTTAGGTAACCCAGGCTATGAAGTTGAATGTCTTAAGTTGCTGCTGTTAATGCTTTAGAAGCGATTAAATCTTCTAAAGCATAAGTCTTTCCAAATGTGGACTGAGTGCGGTTAAAAATGCACCAGCGAGTGGACTTCATAGTGCTCTAATTGCTGTCTGCCGTGCAAAAAATCTAGTTCAACCACAAAGGCACAAGCCACAATTTCAGCACCCAGTTTCTCAATTAATTCGCAACTGGCTTTGGCTGTACCACCCGTAGCCAACAAGTCATCAATTAATAAAACTTTATCATTTGCATCGAATGCATCGATATGCGCCTCTAATCTGGCCGAACCATACTCTAAATCGTAGGAAACACTGTGGACTTCATAGGGAAGTTTGCCAGGTTTTCTAAGGGGCACAAAACCTACGCCAAGTTCCCAAGCCACAAGCGAGCCGAAAATAAATCCACGTGCCTCCATCCCTGCCACGACCGTGATATTTCGGCCTAAAAACGGATGAATGAGTTGATGTACAGCTAGTCTAAGCGTTGCTGGGTCTTTGACTAAAGGAGTGACATCTTTAAAAAGTATGCCCGGTTTGGGGAAATCAGGTATGTCACGAATTTTATCTATTAAACGTTGCATATAAGGCTAGTTATTTAAATATTAACTGAAGTTACGACGTAAATTGTAAGATCACTTTGTTTAAGCACAATACTCTTGGATGCGTTTCAGAATACTGTCCGCATCTAAACCACAAATTTCCAATAATTGTTCGCGCGTCCCTTGTTCGATAAAGGCATCCGGTAGCGCAATATTCAGTACTGGCATCAGAATGCGCTGTGCGTGAAGAAATTCGTTAACCGCACTTCCCGCACCACCCGGTAACGCGTTTTCTTCGATGGTTACAAAAGTATCATGCGTTTTCGCCAATTCAAGGATTAAGTCTTGATCTATAGGTTTGACGAAACGCATATTGACTACCGTCGCATTTAAGCGTTTGCCTGCGTCCAACGCCGGAGCAACCATACTGCCCCACGCTAAGATAGCGATACGACTGCCATGATGGCGAATTTCTGCTTTGCCGATAGGGAACGCTGTCATCTCTTTCTGTATGGCTACGCCTGGCCCTTTACCACGAGGATAGCGCACGGATGCTGGACCTTTATGTAAAAAGCCCGTGTACAGCATTTGTCGGCATTCATTTTCGTCGGCGGGCGCCATGACCAGCATATTTGGAATACAGCGCATATAACTGTAGTCAAAACTACCCGCATGCGTCGGGCCATCGGGGCCAACTTGTCCGGCACGGTCTAATGCGAACAACACATCTAAATTTTGCAAGGCAACATCATGGATTAACTGATCATAGCCACGTTGTAAAAAGGTAGAGTAGATTGCCACTACGGGTTTAGCGCCTTGACAGGCTTGGCCCGCAGCTAATGTGACCGCATGTTGTTCGGCAATGGCCACGTCAAAGTAGCGATCAGGGTATTGTTCCGAGAACTTCACCAAACCCGAACCTTCACGCATAGCAGGGGTAATCCCCGTCAGGCGTTTGTCTTGTGCAGCCATATCACATAACCAGTCGCCAAACACTTCGGTATACGTGGGATGGGGGGAAGGCGCCGATTTGGGGAGTGAATCTTTACTGGGATCAAATGCAGGTACACCGTGGTAGGCGAGCGGGTCTTTTTCCGCCGGGGCGTAGCCTTTGCCTTTTTTGGTCACAATATGTAAGAAGCGCGGGCCATTAATCGCTTTGAGATTTTCTAAGGTAGACACCAGCATTTCAATGTCATGACCATCGATGGGGCCAATATAATTAAAGCCTAATTCCTCAAACAAGGTACCAGGCACAATCATACCCTTCATATGCTCTTCGGTCCGTCGTGCTAATTCCCATACGCTAGGCATTCTGCTGAGTACTTTTTTACTTTCTTCCCGTACGGAAGAGTAAATTTTGCTGGAGAGTACCTTGGTCAGATAGTTGCTCATCGCGCCAACAGGCGGCGAGATCGACATATCATTATCGTTGAGGATGACTAACAAATTAGCATCGATAGCCCCTGCATGGTTCATTGCTTCATATGCCATACCGCCAGTAATGCTGCCGTCGCCGATAATTGCGACCATTTGTTTATCTTCGCCTTTGAGCGCCGAGGCAATCGCCATGCCTAATGCCGCACTGATAGAAGTACTGGAGTGACCTACCCCAAAAGCATCGTATTCACTTTCCGCACGGCTAGGAAAAGCAGACACGCCATCTTTACTACGAATGGTAGTCATACGCTCTTTCCGCCCGGTTAAGATTTTATGCGGGTAGGCTTGATGTCCCACATCCCAGACTAATTGATCTTGAGGAGTATCAAACACATAATGCAGGGCTACGGTTAACTCTACTGTTCCTAAACCAGCAGCAAAATGTCCGCCTGAGATACTTACCGTATGTGTTAAAAATTCCCGCAGCTCCTTGGCTAACGGTTTGAGTTGCTCTTTGGCAAGCTTACGAACGTCAGCGGGAGTGTTGATATTTTTTAAAATGGGGTAATTGCTTAATGTATTCATAGTTTAAGTACAAGTAAGAGTTCTAGGCGAACGTTATAGAGTGGCAAAGTCGCCTGTGTGCTTAGCTTTTTTTGCTTTTCAGTGCATGACTTGCAAGATTTTTCCCCAAATCCCAAATTGAGCCGGGGATCTGATGCGTATCTGCTATGGTTTTATCAAATGAACTGATTATGTTATCACGATCCTTTTGATTCAGGTTTAAGGGCGGTAACAGTTTGACGACATTCATTCCATGACCAGCCACTTGGGTCAGGATATGCCGTTCTTTGAATAAGGGAATGGTGATCATTTGACAGAACAAACCTTTGTTGGCGGCTTCCAGCATCGCCCACGCCGCTTTTAAGCTCAGGCTTTTGGGTGATTGAAATTCAATGGCAATCATCATGCCTTTACCACGTGCTTCTTTTAAAAATTCGTACTGACTGCTCATAGCGTTGAGAGTATTGATAATATCAGTACCCACGGCGGCGCTGTTTTCGACCAGTTTTTCGGCTTTAATGACTTCCAAAGTAGCCAAGCCTGCGGCCATGGCCATATTGTTTTTGGAGAACGTCGAGCCATGCACGACCGCTCTATCCATACGGTTGAATACGGTATCCATGATTTTAGTGGTCATGGCCACGCCACCGACTGGCACAAAACCACCGGATAAGGCTTTAGCCATACAAATCATATCTGGTTTAACGCCCCAATGTTCAATGGCCCAGAATTTACCAGTACGCCCAATTCCGGTTTGAACTTCGTCGGCCACGAATAAGGTGCCGTATTTTTTACATAAGCGTTCGACTTCGGGAAGGTAATTGTCATCGGGCAGATTAACGCCTTTACCTTGAACAGGCTCGACGATAAAGGCAGCCACATCTTTATTGCTTAAAGCCTCTTCTAGGGCGACTAAGTCATTAAAGGGGACTGCCGAGCAGCCGGGTAGCAAGGGTCCAAAGCCTTCGCGGAAAATTTCTTCTCCGTTGAGGGATAAGGCCCCCATGGTTAAGCCATGATAACCATGTTCACAGAAGACGATTTTTTCGCGTTTAGTCGTATAACGTGCAAATTTAATTGCCGCTTCCACGGCTTCTGTGCCGGAGCTGCAGAAAAACATTTTAGTCAGATTATCCGGGGTCGTTTGTAGGATTTCTTTAGCCAACAAACCGCTTAAGATTGCCACATCCAATTGCACTAGATTCGGCAATTCTAATGTCAGGGTTTCAGTCAGGGCTTTGACCACGGTCGGATGATTTCGACCGATCGCGAACACCCCGAAACCACTGAGTAAATCTAAATATTCGGTGCCTTCTTGATCGTACAAATACTGCCCAACCGCTCTGGCGTAATGGCGATCATACCCAATGGTTTTTAATACCCGCACCATTTGGTTGTTAAGATATTGTTCGTGTAAATCGAATTTATCGGTACTGTGTTGAGCAATAAGTTCGGCAATACTAAATGACATGGTGACCTCAAATGTTAAATTCTTTTGCCACTAAACGCGGGCAGGACGATTAAAGAACAAAGTACCGTAAATAACAGTCCGATAGACAGCAATATGCCCATGCTGGCCATGCCTTGATGGCCCGTCAATCCAAGACTGGAGAAACTGCATAGCGTCGTAATTGAAGCAAAGATAATTCCGCGCGTCGTACTGGTTTGCAGCAGGTTTTCATCTTCATCTAAATTAAAGTGCAGTTTGTGCATAATTAAGATACTGCTATCAATGCCCATCCCCAGCAATAAGGGTAGGGCAATAATGTTGGCAAAATTAAAAGGATTATCCAGTAACACGTTGGTGGCCCCGGTAAGTAAGGCGGCCAAGGACAAAGGCAGAATGACCAATAACGTGTGCTTGAGATTACGATAAATAATTAATAATAAAATAAAAATAGCTAAAAAAGCACTGCTAAATGCTTGCACAAAGGCTTTGACTACAGCATCGCCAGACGCATGATTGGCAACGGGTAATCCTGAAACCGCCGAATCCACCGCTTGTGCTTCTGCGACAAACTCTCTTTGGTTTTCGATGATGTTTTGATCCTTTTTGGGGGCAATCAACACTTTATACACGCCGTCCTTACTCACCCAATGTATACGTAAATAATCTGGAATATCCTCAAGGCCAAAATCCGTGGCGCTTAAACTGCTGCGTAAACGTTGCATGGTAAAGGGTAATAAATCCAGCAGATTATGCTCTAGCAAGCTATAGCTGGCCGCAGGATCTGCAGCGGCATCGGCTTGCTGGATTAAACTGTCAATGCTGCTTTGCAATTGTTGCAAACTGTCTAACGGCGCCTGCCTATTACCTTCGCTGATTGCCTGCTTCAGGGTTGCATTAAATTTCAACAAGGCTGCTTTGGGCTCAGAATGTGCGTCAATTTGCGTGCTAAAGTGGGTTAACTGATTACCTAAAATTAAATTTAAGTCTTCAATAATCAGTAATTTTTCCTCTTGATCTTTGGCGACAAAACTGGATAGGGTGATCGCTTCGTGAACGGAAGGCAGTTGTGCCATTTTAGCGGCTAAAGCGTCCGCTGCGGGCAAGCTATCCGCTAGACTGGTTAATGCAAAAGGTGAATCAGTTTGCGAGCGTAATAATTCTTTAATGGTAATGACGGATTCGCTGTGTGGATCGCGTAAATTTATCGGATTGGAATCAAACGTCAGCTTGGTCAAAATAAAACAGGACGCGATTGCAAGCAGTATCGAGACCCATTTGATGGATTTGGCAAAATGGAAGGGGAACGTCACTAAAAAGTTAGGGGAAAATGACGAATGGATAGGCTTAGGATGATTGACTGGCATCACATTCAGCAATGCGGGCATCACGGTCAAGGAAATGATTAAGCCGATGATAATACCGCCACCTGAGATAATCCCTAATTCCGAGACGCCGGCATAATCCGTGGGAATAAATGCAATAAACCCGATAACGGTAGATAAAGCGCATAAACAGAGGGAAGAGCCTACGCCTTCCAAGCTATACAAAATGGCATCCATATTCGAATAACCATCGGCTTTATGTTCGCGGTAATACAAACAAATATGGATGGCATAATCCACCCCTAAACCTATGTACAAGCTGGCGAACGCGATAGAGATGACATTTAAATGCCCCACGCTAATGGCGGCAAAGCCAGCGGTAAAAATTAAGCCCATGACCAACACAATATAAGTGCTAATCAACAGTTTAAATGAACGTATGCCTATCCATTGAATAACACAGACTAAGACAAACGAGACTATCCCAGAAAGTTGCGCACCATTGCTGACGCTTTCTAGTTCTTCATGTTCCAAGGCGGTTTCGCCAGTAATGCGCACTTTGACAGAAGGATTTTTGGCCATCAATTCTTGGCTAGCGGCACGCACGGCGAGTTGTGCCTGTTCAGAAGGCAACATCGCGCTAAAGTCCATAATGGGTTTAGCGACCACTAGACTTCTTTTGGCATTGGTATTAAGTTTATTTTCTGCTAATAATTCTTGCCAAGATAATTTATGTGGATTACCAGCAAGTTGCCGTTGAATCGTAGTGTTAATAGCGTGTAATAATGGATCTAAATCCATAGGTAAGTCTTGCTCTTGTTTCTCCAACGCTAAGCCAATAATCCCCAGTAGGCCGTCCAAACTATAGTTTTGCGCTAAATGTCCAATAAAGGGCTGAGCATCTGTGAGTTTTTTCGCTAGGTTTTCAAGTTCGCCAGGTTCAAGGTATAGCAATGCTTGCTGCCGAAAAAAATCATTTTCCGTCGGGGTATAAACGGCATGGAAATGTTGCGGGTGTTGACTTAAAGTCGCAGCTAATTCTGTACTTGCTTGCGACGTCTCTTCAGGGGTATCGGCTTCAACGACCAAAATAATGGTAGCCGCTTCCAAAGGAAAGGCGTTTTCAATGCGCTTTTGGTTTTTCTGAAACGGTAAATCTGGAGATAACATTTCAGCAGTATTGGTGTTAACCGTCAGATGGTTATACACATAATAGCTAGTATAAGCACAGGCTAAAAAAGACAGGATTAATAACGTCCAGGGATAGAACAAAATGCCTTGGCGACACCAGAGCAAGGTATTTAAAAAAATGGATTTGTGCTTGGTCATGCGTGTTTACGTCAAAGTAGAAGGCTCGTTGCATGCGAGTATGGCATCTAGCTGTCTGGCAACGGTTTTCAAAGTATATTTAGCGGCATTAAAATGTAAACCGAGTTTGATCAGTGCGGGAATTTCACTAGGATGTTGCACAATATAAATAAGTAATTTGCGTATATCCATTTCACCCGCAGCATTCATGGCGTGACTCACTGCTAAAGGCAAAGAAAGACTGGCAGGATCAGCAATAGCGCGGATCGCTAAAAACTCCAAAGCGTGTTGTTGCGCCACACGAGCGATAGCTACACTTTCCATATCTAAGGCAACCGCCTGACTGGCAGCAAACAAAGACTGCTTTGCATGCGCATGCGTGACTATGCCCACACTTTCAAGTAAAGTTCCGGTGCGTAGAGGTACCTGCTGGGCGAGAAGCTGTTGCGTATGTTGCTGCCACGCATGCGTAATTGCCATCGCCGTCCCATCATCGGCAAGCAGCTGTGTTGCTAGCACTAAATCGCCGGGTTTTAATTGTGGGTCCAGTGCTGCAGCGCAGCCCCAACTAATGAGTCGTTGAGCCCCGTGCGCGATAAGTTGCTCGGCAGCAAAGCCCGCATTCAACGGGCCTGCGCCAGAGCAGGTGACAAGTAGCGAGTCATGGATGAAGATCCGCTCGCCTCTGCGAATTTGATGTGCAGTTAGGCTTCCGATTTCCTCCGGTAAGGCAATAACAATCCCTGTAATCACTGTTTAATTAACTCGTTACGGTATCTGGCCAAGGCCCAAAGCGGGAAAAATTTATCGTAGCCGTGGTATTTCAGATAAAACACTCGTGGAAATCCTGGGGCAGTGAAACACTTATCATTCCAAATACCATTGCTTTGTTGGGTGCGTAATAAAAAGTCAATACCCGCTTTGACTTCTGGGCTATGGACTTCACCAGCAGCGATTAAACCCAATACCGCCCATGCGGTTTGGAAGGCCGTGCTGAAACGGTAACGACCACTAAAGCTGGTATCGTGATAACTAAAATTATCTTCACCCCAGCCGCCGTCTTCACGTTGTACGCTTTTCAGCCAGTGTGCGGCTTTGACGTACATAGGATCAGATTTGGGTAAATCGGTTTGTTCCAGACCTATTAGCGTAGACCACGTGCCATAAATATAGTTGGTGCCCCAGCGACCAAACCATGAGCCATCGGCTTCTTGGTCACCACGAATGTATTCGATAGTGCGTTTTAACGCAGGCAAATATTCGTCATGATCTTGCGCGACTCTGGCCATTAACATGGCGCAACGTGCACTGACATCAACGGTAGGTGGGTCAAGTAAAGCACCGTGATCCGCGAAAGGAATTTCATTGAGGTAATAATAGGTATTATCCACGTCAAATGCGCCATAGCCACCATTTGCCGATTGCATGCCCACGATCCAGCGTGTGGCACGATGGATGGATTCTTCTAAGTCGGGTAAGCCCGAATCGGCCATCGCAAATGCCACCACGGCGGTATCATCAACATCGGGATAATATGGGTTTTCAAATTGAAACGCCCAGCCACCGCCTGCTAAATGAGGGCGTGAAACTTGCCAATCCCCTGGTTGGTCCAGTAATTGTTTGCTTTTTAACCAGTCATAAGCACGGGTCAAGCTGGCGGCATTTTTGACTTTGTCGGCTTCTTGTAAAGCCAAAACACTCAAACCTGTGTCCCACACGGGCGACAAGCAGGGTTGACAATACGCGTCATGTTCGTTGATCACTAATAATTTATCAATCGCTTGGCGGGCGACGACTACATGCGGGTGATCGGCGGGCATGCCTAACAATAACATGGCTTCATAAGCATTGACCATCGCAGGGAAAATCCCGCCTAGACCGTCTTCGCCATTTAAACGTTCGATAAACCAATCTTTAGCTTTTGCAATGGCTTTTTCATGCATTTTTTTAGGGATCAGGGGCCGCGTGGCGCGCCCTAATTTATCCAAACCTAAAAAGAATTTATTCAATAAGGTGCGTTCTGGAAAATAATGTTGTTCCAAATCTGGGTGGGTAACAAATAACTCCAGAATATTCACTTGCAACGGGTTTTTGGCGGTTGCTTTCAAGGTGCACAAGATGAATAAAGGTACCATCACGGTTCTGGACCAGTAAGACACTTTGTCTAAATGGAAAGGGAACCAGCTGGGAAACAACATGATTTCCACCGGAATATAGGGCACACCGCGCCAAGGTAATTGCTCAAACATCGCTAAGGCGATACGCGTGAACACATTGGCTTTTGCGGCCCCGCCTTGGCTGAGAATATACTCGCGCAAACGACTCATGTGTGGCGCATCCGGGCTGTCGCCCGCCATTTTTAACGCATAATAAACTTTGACGCTACAGCTAATATCGCCAGGGCCACCAGTAAATAGTGGGTAGCTGCCGTCTTCTGCCTGACGTGATCTCAGGTAGACTGCAATTTTTGCTTGCAGTTCAGCGTTAATGTCATCCAAATAGTGCATCATCATGATGTATTCTGCTGGAATCGTGCAATCCGCCTCCAGTTCGAATACCCAATAGCCATCTGGGTGTTGTAGTTTTAACAAGGCGTCTTGCGCACTGGAAATTGCGGCTTCCAGATTTGCTGCGTAAGAGGTGATCGCAGTTGCGCTATTTTCGGCAGGGTGGTGATGTGTATGTGTATTGGAATCAGTAAACATGGTGCATCCTATTAGCCAGATTTTGCTGCATAAGTAGTTAATAAATATTGTCCGCGGGGTGCTGAAATTCCCCGGCTGGCAAATTTAAATAATTGTGTTAATAAAAAGTTACTGCGCACCGTCAATTTGGTCGCCAAAATGGTGGCTTTGACGCTGTTGCGCGAAATTTTGACTTGTGAAGATTGTTTAAAATCAAGGTTTTGTTTAATTTTTTGCAAAGATAAAACCGCCATACCTAATGCCCATAAGCAAAAATTGCGAATACCCGTTTCATGGCTAGGAAGCAATAGGGTGTAAGTCAAGGCATTTTGTAAATGCTGATGTGCGATACTGATTAACTCTGCTAAGCCTTGACGAAAGCGTTCATCATCGGTGCTGGGAGATAGCGTGCTCAGATCAAAGCCCGTGCTATCGAAAATATCTTGCGGTAACCAGCAGACGCCGCGTTGCGCGTCATCCCAAATGTCTTTAAGAATATTGGTCATCTGCAAACCCTGTCCGAATGATACGGATAATTTGAGTAATTCTTGCTGATGTTGCGCAATTTCAGGTGAATAATGGCAAAACAATTTTGCTAGCATTTCACCGACACACCCGGCTACGTAATAACAATATCTATCCATGTCCGCTAATGTTGGCAGTCCAGCATGTAAATTCTGAGCCTGAAAAATCGGCATGCCAGCAGCCATAGTTTTTACACATTCAGCCAAAGCTGCAATTTGCTCAGGCGCAAAAGAATGGGTAATGGCGATGACCCGAGGGGTAACCTGAATAAGGGTATGCTCTGCAGGGATGGTTTGTTCTGATAGCAGTGGCGCAAGTTCATCAGCAAATTGCTGCGCCATTTTGCCCGTAGCAACGATTTCAATAAAATTGTCGCAAAAATATTTTTTTTGGCTGGCAGTGAGGGAAACCTCATCTTCAACGGTATCAACAATACGACACAATAAGTAGGCATTGGCTACTACTTGGTACAAGCCCGCAGGCAATTGCGGAATAGTTAGGGCAAAAGTACGCGAAACTCCCTCGAGCAAAAGCGCTTGAAACGCATCGTCAGAAACTGCGTCTAATGCTGTCGGGTTAAGTAAGGTCATGGGTGCTTTGCTCATGTGTGGGTAAAAAACTATATTTGTGGCTTAATGGTAAATCTTTTGCGTAATGATAGACTGTTTGTTGGTTATTTGCAAAACAATGTTGTTTAATTGACAACCTGAGTAATTTAGGGGTGTTTTTTTATTAAGTTAATTAAAACAATTTGTTGGGTAAACTATGTGTGTTGCGTTTGTCGGCGGTACAAAAAATTTGCATGAATTAATTTGCTTGTTGTTGTAAAAATGCAAATTTGGGTGTAATGTTGTCTAATAAATGTAATTTTATACGTTAATTCAGTGGACAGTGTGGCGCTGATTTTTTCCGCAATTCCCCAATTAAAATTCCTAAGATGATGTAATTTTTAGTGGAACTCAATTGGGTTGGCGATAAAGCTGGCTCGGGTTGCTGGGGCGGATAGGCGAGAATTACGTTGTTGTTATTTTACGACATGCTGGTTTTTTTAATTTAAGCATGTTTATTTAGTTTGGATTTTTTGAAATTTTTTTGGAGTGATGCTCGTGGGTGTTCCTTTACGTCAACAATTAGCAGTTGGTAGTTACTTAATTAAACAAAAGCTTAAAGGTGTTAAAAAGTATCCCTTGGTTTTAATGCTTGAGCCACTGTTTCGTTGTAATCTAGCTTGTGCAGGTTGCGGCAAAATTGATTATCCTGACGAAATTCTGGATAAAAGATTGTCGGTGCAAGAGTGTTTGGATGCTGTCGATGAGTGTGGTGCGCCGATGGTTTCTATTCCGGGTGGCGAGCCATTAATTCATAAAGAAATGCCGCAGATCGTCGCAGGTATTGTTGCTAGAAAGAAATTCGTGTACTTGTGTACCAATGCCTTATTACTGAAAAAGCGTATAGACGATTACACGCCGTCCCCTTATTTAACGTTTTCTATTCATTTAGATGGTATGCGTGAGCGCCACGATGCTTCGGTGTGTCAAGAAGGGGTGTTTGATCGTGCGGTAGAAGCGATTAAATTAGCTATCGGTAAAGGCTTTCGGGTGAATATCAACTGCACCTTATTCCAAGGTGAAGACGCACCCGAGGTCGCGGCGTTTTTAGATTATGCAATGACCTTAGGCATAGAAGGGGTCACTATTGCTCCTGGATTTAGCTATGAGCGTGCTCCGCAGCAAGATTTATTTATCAAAGGCAAAGATGTTAAAGAATTATTTCGTGGCATTTTTGCATTAGGGAAAAATCGTAACTGGCGTTTAAATCATTCCTCTTTATACCTGGATTTCTTAGCGGGCAATCAAAATTATGCTTGTACGCCTTGGGGTAACCCGACGCGCAATGTATTCGGTTGGCAGAAACCTTGTTATTTATTAGCCGATGAAGGGAATGCAGCAAGTTTTAAAGGCCTCATGGAAGAAACTCCGTGGGATAAATACGGTAATTCCAACAATCCTAAATGTGCAAACTGTATGGCGCATTGTGGTTATGAAGCAACAGCGGTGACGGACATGTTGCAAAATCCTTTGAAAGGTTTGTTAGTCTCATTGCGTGGTCCTAAAACCACGGGTGATATGGTGCCAGAGCCTATGCCTACGTTTGCAGCGGAGCAAGTTTCATCGTTACGCGGTATTCCGGTTGTTACTGAAGCTATGCGTTAATTATGGCTGAGGTAACGTTATTTTTTACCGTTGCCGCCGCTATTTGGATCATTACTTTATTATTACCCTGGCAACCCTGGCGCGTCCGCGAAGTTTTGGATGCGCCAACTGCTTTGCGGGATGATTATGATGTAAGTGATGTTACGGTTTTGATACCGGCGCGTGATGAAGCAGAGGTGATAGGAACTACCTTAGCCAGTTTAAAGACACAAGGTATCGGTTTGCAGGTGGTATTGGTCGATGACGCTTCTAGCGATGCGACGGTTGAGATTGCGCGGCAAAGTGGATTGGAGCATTTGCAGATTGTTAGTGTGACTGACTTACCCGTCGGTTGGAGTGGAAAGCTTTGGGCACAAGAGCAAGGTTTACGCTATGTGCAGACTCCTTTGACATTACTGTTGGACGCAGATATAGAATTATTGCCAGGCATAATTTATGCACTTAAGCAAAAAAAACATGCCGAAAATCTGCATTTTGTCTCATTGATGGCGGTGCTTAGATTTGGTAGTTTTTGGGAAAAATTGCTGATGCCAGCGTTTATCCACTTTTTCAAGATGATTTATCCCTTTGCCTTGGCCAACAATCCAAACACAAAAATCGCTGCCGCGGCAGGTGGTTGTATTTTGGTTGAGACCCAGGCCTTGCAAGCTATAGGCGGGATGGCGGTTATTAAGGATGCGGTTATTGATGATTGCACGTTGGCCAAGGCGGTTAAGCAAGCGGGTTATCGAATTTGGGTGGGACTTACTCATGCTGTTCTCAGTCAACGCCCTTACGTGACCCTTGGGGAAATTTGGGAAATGGTTGCACGCACCGCGTATACACAACTGTTTTATTCAACTCTGTTGCTGGTGTTTTGCACCCTGATTATGGCGTTAATGTATATTGTTCCAGTCATCGGAATTTGGGCTGGAGATGGTATGGCTTTTTGGGCGGCGTTTGTGGCCTTAATCTGCATGTTGACGGCATATTTGCCAACGTTAAATTTTTACGGTCTAAATTTAGCTTGGGCATTGAGTATGCCTGTGATTGCAATTTTATATTTACTCATGACGTGGACGTCGGCTTGGCGTTATTGGCAAGGTGAGCGTTCACGCTGGAAAGGCCGAGTTTACCAAAAAGATTAATTTATACCAATTTACGGGGTTGCGTGATGTTTGCTGTGGTATTGAAAAACGGGTTTTTAGTTGTTTTATTCGCTTTATTGGGAGTTTTTGCCGTTCAGGCGGAGACAGTTCAAACGCCCAAGCAAGTTGTAGAAGAATTTCAGGCAGCATTAATTGATGTCATGAAGCAGGGTAAAGCTTTAGGCTTTCAAGGTCGCTATGACAAATTGTATCCTGCAATTATGCGTAGTCATGATTTGACCAAAATCGCGCGCATCGTGGTGGGCAAAGAGTGGGAGGCGTTAACACCTGATCAACAAAATTCGTTGGCAGAGGTGTTTACTAAATTAAGTGTTGCATCATACGCGCATAATTTTAAAGATTTTTCCGGTGAGTCATTTCAGTTTGATAATGCAGAAGAAACTTCACGTGGCGGAGTTGTGGTGCATACCACCTTAAATATACCCAATGATAAGCCTGTTAAATTTGATTACATGCTCAAAGAAAAAACCAACGGTTGGGCAGTAATTAACATCATTGCGAACGGAGTCAGTGATTTAGCCTTAAAGCGTTCGGAATATACCAGTATTTTACAACGTCAGGGATTTGATGCGTTAATCGCGCAAATTAATGATAAAATAGCCAGTTATTCAAAATTATAGCGCTGAATGGTGGTTGTTTTTTATGGTATACAATTCCCCCTCCAAAAAAAAATTGTTGGCAATTATTGTTGGGATTCTCGCATTTAGCACGGGTTGTGCTGCAACGACTTCCGAGGGAGGAGTGGCGCCTGTCGATCCTTACGAATCGATTAATCGTCCGGTATACAGTTTTAATAGCAAAGTTGATAATTATTTAGCTAAGCCAATTGCAGATGGCTATCGATTTATCACGCCTGATTTTATGCAATCCGGCGTGCGTAATTTTTTCAATAATTTGCAAGACGTTGGTGTAGTGTTAAATGATATTTTGCAAGCGAAATTCGAGCAAGGGCTGCATGATTTTGGTCGCTTAGGCATGAACACTACCCTTGGCTTAATGGGAATGTTCGATGTCGCATCCGATGTCGGCTTTGAAAAGCATAATGAAGATTTTGGACAAACTTTAGCCGTCTGGGGAGTGCCCCAAGGCTCATATTTAGTGCTTCCCTTTTTAGGACCGACGACCATGCGCGAGTTGCCAGGTTACGTGGTTGATGCTGCAGCCAATCCGGGAACCTATGTGGGAGTCGCAGCTCCTTTAGCTGGCTTAGGATTATTAAATGCCCGTGCCAACGCGGAAGGCGCATTGCAATTTGTCAACGAAGCAGCGCTCGACCCTTATGTGTTTACGCGGGAGGCTTTTTTGCAATGGCGCAATTACCAAGCTTCTGATGGTAAGGTCGATGCCAGTCAAGGTATTGATGATATTGAAGGCGATGTCATAGCTGATCCACAAACCGATAAAGCGCACGCCGCAAGCGGGTCATCCAAAGCTCCTGTTCTGGGGGCAACGCCTACAGAAGTAAAACCCGTTAAGCCAAAAACTACCTATACCGATGCACGTAAGGCGTTTGAAGAGGCTGATGCTAAACTCCGTGCGCTAAAATCTAAAAAATAACGATTTGCGGGAAACGGTGGTTATTTCCGATTTTTCTAACGCTGTGCACTCAGACAGTTAAATACCTGTTAATCGCAGATCTATATTATTATCTATGACTCAATCCGTTGCTTATTGGGCAGTTGTGCCTGCTGCTGGCGTTGGTAAACGTATGCAGGCTGACCGACCAAAACAATATTTACCGCTATTAGCTAAAACCGTTATTGAGCAGACCTTAGCGCGATTATTATCTGTGCCTGAATTCAAGGCCGTTGTTGTCTCTATTGCGGATACTGATCCTTACTGGCCTGATTTGGAGATCGCTCAGCACCCTAAAGTTAAAACTGCGCCGGGAGGCAAGGAGCGTGCTGACTCGGTGTTGTCGGGCTTGCACTTGATTCGTGAGCAAGCCCAAGACGATGATTGGGTCCTGGTGCATGATGCGGCCAGACCTTGTATTACTGCAAGCGATGTCACCAAGCTTATACAGACATTAGCCGAAGATCCTGTGGGAGGTATCTTAGCTTTGGCCTCACACGATACCCTAAAATCTGTCCATGCTGGAGTGATTACCGGGAGTGTGAAGCGCGAAGAGATTTGGCGCGCATTGACACCGCAGATGTTTCGTTACGGTAGGTTAAAAACCGCTTTAGAACAGGCTGAAGGTAATCCGGCGATCACGGATGAGGCCAGTGCAATTGAACTATTAGGGTTCCAGCCCAAAATTGTGGCTGGACGAGCGGATAATATTAAAATTACCAGTCCTGAGGATTTAGCCTTGGCGCAATTTTATAGGGAGCAACAGTCGCATGATTAGAGTCGGGCAGGGCTATGATGTGCATCGTTTCAAAGACGGTGGCGAAGTTATTTTAGGTGGTGTGACCATTCCTTACGAACAAGGTTTGGAAGCGCATTCTGATGGTGATGTGGTACTGCATGCCTTGGCGGATGCATTGTTGGGCGCTGCGGCCTTAGGTGATATTGGCAAGCATTTTCCTGATACCGATCCAGCTTTCAAGGGAGCCGATAGTCGTGTTTTGCTGCGCCATGTGTATAGCATTGTCGAAAGTTTAGGCTATACCTTGGTGAATGCTGACGTTACCATTATTGCACAAGCCCCCAAGATGGCGCCTTACATCGCTGCGATGTGCGCAAATATTGCTGCAGATTTAAAAGTGGCAGTGGATTGCATTAACGTTAAGGCCACTACCACTGAGCGCTTAGGCTTTGAGGGACGAAAAGAAGGGATTGCGGTGCAAGCTGTGGTGTTAATTGAGCGTTAATCCGTTGGATGTCGTTGCAGATTCCGAAAAAATTGCAATTCCTACATGGCCATATGCTTACGGTGGACCCTGCGGGCAAGGGGTATTGCGTGCTAGTCCAGAGGATTTTGTGGTCACGGAAGAGTTGGGCTTTGTGCCCAGTGGTGCAGGCGAGCATGTCTTTGTTAAACTTCAAAAAACTTCAGAAAATACCGAATATGTCGCTCGATTACTAGCGCGGTTTGCCAATGTGCGGCAACGGGATGTTAGTTTTGCGGGTTTGAAAGATCGTCATGCGGTGACTACGCAATGGTTTAGTATTTGGTTGCCCGGTAAACCCATGCCTGATTGGTCGCAATTGGCGCTTGCAAATATTCAAATTCTTGACGTGCTACGTCACAATAAAAAATTGCGTCGTGGGGTCATCGCTGCCAATCATTTTAAAATTGTGATCCGCGACTGGCAGGGAGATTTTGTACACACAGAGCAGCAGTTACAAGCGATCAAACAGCTCGGGGTACCCAACTATTTTGGTGAACAACGTTTCGGAAACGCTGGGCAAAATGTGACTCAGGCCCTGCGATTATTTGCGGGGGCAAAAGTTAAACGCGAACAGCGTAGTATGTATTTATCCGCAGCTCGTGCGTTTTTGTTTAATCAATTGCTATCCCGCCGGGTCGCTGAGGCGACTTGGAATCAGGCATTACCTGGGGATGTATTCATTTTAAACGGCAGTCATAGCTTCTTTAAAGCAGACGCTGCTCAGGAGACCATGCTTGATCACCGCTTAGCGACCATGGATATTCACCCCAGCGGCATGTTACACGGAGTTGGGCAGAGCGTGGTTAGCGAAACTGTAGCTGAAATGGAGGCTATGGCTTTGGCGAGTTATCCTGCATTAGCTCAAGGCTTGCTGCAGGAGCAGCTGGAACAAGATCGACGTCCGTTACGGGTGGCCGTGCCAGACTTAGCTTGGCAAAGACCTGCGCCCAACGTGTTAGCAATTCACTTTAGTTTACCCGTCGGTAGTTATGCTACTGCGGTTATACGCGAAATCATCGCCGGACATTAATATTTTTGCGGTTTTGCCGCCTAACGTCTGTTTTTTCTTTGAGGTCAGTCATGCCAGCATTCCCCAAAATTATCCTTGCCTTATTTATTGCCATTCCCTTTATTGAAATTTTCTTACTCTTGCAAATTGGTGGTTTGATTGGGGTAATTCCGACTATCTTGCTGGTTGTGATGACTGCTGTCTTAGGTGCTAATTTACTGCGTCAACAAGGTTTAGCGACGTGGGCTCGATTGCAAAGCAATCTAGCGCAGGGAATCATGCCCACGAATGAGTTAGTGGACGGCGTGTTTATTCTTATGGGGGGGGTGTTACTTCTGACGCCGGGATTTTTTACCGATGCTTTAGGGGTGGCATGTTTAGTGCCAGCTATTCGTCAGAAAATTACACGCTATGCTATTGCGCATTTTATGGTCATGCAAGGTCAAGCACACTCAGGAAAATCGCGCCCGGCAGATGTGTTAGAAGGGGAATATCGTCAGGAAGATTAGGGGATGCAAGCTCAGCGGCGTCTATTCTCAGCATAGAGGTGTAAAAAATCCTTCCAAGTGACGATGCCTAAAATGTGTTTATCCGGGTTGATCACGGGCATACAGGAAATTCCCGCTTGTAATAATTTGAGTGCCGCTGCTTTACATTCTACATCAGGTGCAATGGTCACCATATTACGCGACATGATTTGATGTGCGTGCTTGTATAACGTCTCGGTGTCGTGTGCTGTTTCTGCTAAGGTATTAATGTAAGGACTGAGCGCAAACAGTAAGTCGCGGTCGGAAATGACGCCAACTAAGGTATGGTCAATCTCATCTTCGACGAGCAGATGATGAAAGTGGGCGTGATCGAAAATCTCTTTAATTTCTCTAAGCTCAGTATCCATAGTAATGATCACGGGCTTGGGGGTCATAATATCGGAAACTTTCATGCTAATCGTGCTCGGTCAAGTGATACATCCTGACCAGTATAGTGGAGATTTCGAAATTTGCCATCAGAGCTGAGGACCTCCCTCTCTAGTGTAGAAGAGGGAAGTGGGTGTTCAGATTTTCACAAAACAGCGAAAGTACGTATTTAAATTGATTGCGGAATAAATCAAAAAAATGTGGGCTGTAAAACGGCGTGCTATAGTCGCGTTAGTTACTCGTGTTTCCAGGGGTTAAGGTGTTTTTATCCATGCCAGAGTAAGCAGGGCACCAGCCGGAATAACCTGTCGCTACTAATACTAACCCGATAAGAAGTAATGCAATTTTTGCAGTGAAAATAGAAATGAATAATAACGCTGACCCTCCCATCAGGCGATATTTCTTCTCCTGTTCGCCGATATTGTATTCAAATTTAACCAGACGTTTATAATCAAAACTCATTGTATGACCTATTTAATGTTGAAAGTAATTGTGTGAAAGGGGTGTCTTTTGGCGATAATTTTAACCTGTACAAATATACACAGCTCCTAGAAATGTGCAAGCGGTAAGCGTAAATAATATGGAAGTAACTTCAATAATTGACTCTTTAAATGCTGCACAGCGACAAGCTGTGGCGGCTCCACAACAATCGGTACTGGTGCTCGCAGGTGCCGGAAGTGGCAAAACCCGGGTTTTAGTCCATAGAATTGCTTGGCAAATGCAAGTGGTGGGTCTCTCGCAGCATAGTATTTTAGCGGTGACCTTTACCAATAAGGCGGCGAATGAAATGCGTGGGCGTATTGAGGAGCTATTGCAAATTTCTGCACGGAGCATGTGGATAGGGACCTTTCATGGAATAGCGCATCGTTTATTGCGTCGCCATGCTGAGCAAGCCAAATTGCCACCTGCATTTCAGGTTATGGACAGTGATGATCAATTACGTTTATTGAAGCGTTTGTTGAAAAATTTAGGCTTAGAAGAAACCCGCTGGCCAGCTAAACAAATGCTGTGGTTTATTAATGCGCAAAAGGATGAGGGACGACGTGCAAAGCATATGTCTAGTAGTTATGATGTTGTGCAGCAGCAAATGATAGCCGTGTATAAGCTGTATGAAGAAACCTGTCAGCGCTTAGGTCTAGTAGATTTTGCCGAGTTATTACTGCGTGCGCATGAATTATTACGTGATAATCCCGACCTATTAGATTTTTATCGTCAACGTTTTGCCCAAGTGCATGTGGATGAATTCCAAGATACCAATGTTATTCAATATGCGTGGTTACGATTACTCACCGAGGGCAAAAATAATCTGTTCGTCGTCGGGGATGATGATCAGTCGATTTATGGTTGGCGCGGCGCTAAAATAGAAAATATCTATAATTTCCAAAAACATAACCCTGAGCACTTGATTATACGCTTAGAGCAGAATTATCGGTCTACGGGAAATATCTTAACCGCAGCAAACAGTTTGATTGCCAATAATCAGGGACGCATGGGTAAAGAGCTTTGGACGGATTCGGGATCTGGGGAGTTGCTTTCTTTATATGCCGCCTTTAATGAGCAGGATGAAGCTTATTTTGTGGTGGAGACTATTCGTGCATGGCTGGCT